>JANOQC010000089.1:0-27384 GCA_031422175.1 Sphingobacteriia bacterium
ATTTTCTAAAACCAAAAATCATGGTATAGGTTAAGAATGCTACCACTGCAGCATAAATACCAGTTTGAAATGAATTGAGTTGAAATGGTTTGGTTGATGAATTATCTGCCATGGTAATTTCAGTTTTAGACAGTTGTAAAAGCGTTTATGTATACCTATAAATATAAGTACACCTATAAATATAAGCCACTCGTCCTAACTATTTGGTAAATGAACAATTATTTCAGATATTTCAACCTCCAAATAATCAACTGATATGAGAAAAATGCTGATTGCCCTTTCAGGGTTACTATTTGTACTAAGTGCTTCTGCACAACAAATAGATTTATCTAAACATTTCAAAACAATGAAACCCCGTAATATCGGGCCTGCTGGCATGAGCGGTCGTGTTACTTCAATCGACGCAGTGTGGAATAGTCCGAATACTATTTTTCTAGGAACAGCGAGTGGCGGTGTTTGGAAAACAGAAAACGGTGGTGCAAGTTGGCTTCCTGTTTTTGATGAACAACCGATTCAAAATATTGGATCAATAGCCATCACTCAAAGTAATCCTTCTATTGTATGGGCTGGAACTGGAGAAGGAAATCCGCGTAACTCCATTAGTTTGGGAGAAGGCATTTATAAAAGTATCGATGGTGGTAAAACCTGGAAGCGTATGGGTTTAGAAAAAACCCGCAATATTCATCGCATCATTGTAGACCCAACCAATCCTGATGTGGTATATGCTGGTGTAATGGGTAATCCATTTATGGAACATCCTGAAAGAGGAGTGTATAAAACCACCGATGGTGGTGAATCTTGGAAATTGATTTTGCATACCAATGACACTACTGGCGTAGGAGATATGGTGATGGATCCGGTGAACCCAAATAAGTTATTTGTAAACATGTACCAACACAAACGTACTCCCTGGAGTTTAAAAGGCGGAGGCCCTGGAAGTGGCTTCTACGTTACGTATGACGGCGGTAAATCATTTAAGAAATTAGGTAAGGCAGATGGATTACCTGATGGTGAATACGGAAGAATTGGTATAAGCATTAGCAGATCAGAACCCAATCGAGTGTATGCTTTGTTGGAATCTACCAAAAATGCTTTGTACCGAACAGATGATGGTGGTGTTAAATGGGAAATGGTGAACAACGATCCTGCGGTTGTTACCAATCGTGCATTTTATTTTCAGGATATTGCTGTGGATACCAAAAACGAAAATAGAATCTATAATATCAATCAAGAAATTTCTGTAAGTGATGATGGAGGAAAAACTTTTAAATCGGTAATTCCTTATAGTGGCATTCACCCCGATCACCATGCTTGGTGGATACATCCTTACGATGCTAATTTTATCATCGACGGAAATGATGGTGGTATAGGCATTTCACGCGACCGTGGTAAAACTTGGCAGTTTGATGAAAAGCTACCACTTGGTCAGTTTTATCATATCAATGTAGACAATCAAATTCCCTATAATGTAATGGGTGGTTTGCAAGACAATGGCAGCTGGCATGGGCCTGCTTATATTTGGATGCGAAGCGGAATTCGCAATGCATTTTGGCAAGGTTTGAGTGGTGGAGATGGTTTTGACGTAATGCCTGATCAAGAAGATCCTAATTGGGTATTTACCATGAGTCAGGGTGGATCGGTATCTCGTTATAACAGAGCAACTGGTGAGCAATGGAGTATTCGGCCACCAAGACCGGCTAAAAATATCAAACAACGTTTTAACTGGAATGCAGCTATTGCGCAAGATCCTTTTGATAAAGCCACTATTTATTATGGTAGTCAATTTGTAAATAAGAGTACTAATAAAGGAGCTTCATGGGAGCAAATCTCTGGCGATTTAACTACCAACGATTCTGCAAAAATTGATCAAAGTAGCAATGGCGGAATTACTGTTGATATTACTGGTGCAGAAAACCATTGTACCATTTTAGCGATTGAACCTTCAGCAAAAGAGAAAGGCGTTATTTGGGCAGGTACTGATGATGGCAATGTTCAATTAACCAGAGATGGTGGAAAAACTTGGACCAATTTCCGGGGGAAAATTCCTGGAATGCCTTTAGGAGCTTGGATTCCACAGATCAGGGCATCTCGTTATAATGCAGGAGAAGCTTTTGTGATTGTAAACGATTATCGCCGTGGCGATATGAAACCATATATTTTCCGCACAACTGATTTTGGAAAAACATGGACAAGAATGATCGACGAAAAGAAAGTAGTTGGTTATGCATTGTGTGTTATTCAAGATCCAGTTGAACCCAATTTAATTTTTGTAGGAACCGAACAAGGATTATGGATTAGCATGGATAATGGAACCAATTTTCAGCAATTTAAAAATGGCTATCCATCTGTTTCAACTTATGATTTGGCTATTCAAGAAAGAGAAGCCGATTTGGTAATAGCCACTTTCGGTAGGGCTTTATGGATATTAGATGATATCCGTCCGTTAAGAAAAACTGCTGCAAATAAAGGGCAGTTATTTGCAAAAAAACTGACTGCATTTGATGCACCGCAAGCTTATCAAGCAAAAATGAAAAACGCTTCTGGTATTGAGTATAGTACTTATGGAACTTATGAAGGAGAGAATAAAAGAACAGGTGCGCCGTTGAGTTTCTTTGTAAATAAAACAGCTGCGGATACTGGAAAAAATAAAATTTCCGATACGGTTCAAGTAAGGGTTTTAGATGCTTCCGGTGTTGTGGTAAGAAATCTTCGCGCTAAGGCCGATACCGGTTTTAATCGTTTTTATTGGGGAATGGAAGGTAGAGGTATTCGCCAAGCAGGCGGTGGCGGAAGAGGCGGTGGCGGTGGTGGAAGATTTGGTGGTGGCGGAGGCGGAAATGCTGAACCAGGTGGTTTACCAGTAGATCCAGGCACTTATAAAGTGGTATTGACTTTAGGAAAAGACATGACAGACAGTATGATGGTTGTGGTAAACGATGATCCAAATGCACCAACTTCAAAAGAGGTTAGAGATGCAATTCGCAAAGCCAATGCAAGAATGGAAAAATCTACCATAAAATTAACTGCATTGAATGATCGAATTACAGAAGCGGAAGAAATTATGAAAAAGGTAGAAGCAGGGTATGTTAATATGGAGAAAAAAGATGCAGACACTTTGCGAAAAGTGGGTAAGCAGGTGGCCGATGGAATCAAAGACATCAAAGAAATGCTCAGTGGTAAACCTCAATTAAAACAAGGTTATGGCAATATTCCACAAGAAACAGTAACTGGTATTTTAGGTGAAGCACGTCAGGTTATTATGGGAAAAACAGCTATCCCTGGAGCTCAAGAAGATAGGATTATGAGCTATGGGGAAGAAGCTGTTGATGGCGTAATAAAGAAAGCCAATATTTTGTTTGATGGCGTTTGGAAACAATACAGAACATTGGCTGAAGCTGCTCCGGTGAAATTGTTTAAAGATTATACGATCATCCAATAATAATCGATACTATTTTAAACAGCCCGCCTTTACTTAGTTGAAGCGGGCTGTTTTTTGTAATTGCACTTTCCTCCCTTGTGTTGGTCAACGGCCAAACTTAAGCGGGGAAAGTTTTTTTTAAACTAGTAAACCTAATCCTATCCCCATATTTAGTGATACTATATGCATAAATAGGGGATAGGATTAGGTAAAAACGAAATGCAATTTTGCATTACACAATTAGTTTAATCAAAACAAAAAAAGCAATCATGAAAAAAAATTATTTTATTGGCTTAGCCCTAATTCTAACACTCGGTATTGTTTCTTGTTCAAAAAATTACGATGCCCCAGCAGTTCCTACAGTTAAGTCAACTATTGTTACAGGTACGGGCGATATTACAGCCTCTCTTACGCAGTTCAGGTCTATTTTAGGTGACCAATTAAACACTACACCTAACCAGACAACCGGAAGAAGAGAAATTAACTGGGATGCCGTACCAACAGCTAGTACCAATGTAAATGGGTTTCCGCTCGATTTTTTTAATTCTACAGATCCATTGGTTGCCAATGGCAGAAAACGTGGATTCATTATAGTAGATGGCGGTAGTTCGTTTCGTGTAGATAGTACTGATTTTTCTGAAATTGATGCAAGCTATGCCGCTCAGTTCGACGCATTTAGCCCTAAGAAAACATTTGCTTATATTGGTAATGTAGTTACACAATGTGCTTTTAAAATTCCAGGCTCTAGCACGGATGCGAGTGTAAAAGGGTTTGGTGTTATTTTTTCTGATGTAGATGATGCCAATTCCACCACAATCGAATATTTTAACGGTACAAAAAGTTTAGGCGTTTTTAAAGTGCCAGCAAGAAGTGGAACCACCAGCTTTAGTTTCTTAGGCGTGTATTTTCCAGATGAAAAAGTTACTAAAGTAAAAATTACCTGTGGAGATGGCACATTGGCTCCTGGGGTTAAAGATAAATCAGATGGAGGTTCAAAAGACTTGGTTGTTATGGACGACTTTTTCTATGATGAGCCAAAATTAAACTAGGTTTAGGCAAAATTAAAGCAGTTTTGGTTGTTCTAAGGTCCCCGGCATAGCCAGGGACCTTTTATATCCCCCTAATTGGGGATTTTACTTTGCGAAAGATTTACAAACTTTATATCGTTATCGCCATTTTATGAAAAAGAAAATAAATATTCCGTTCTATTGTTTGTTGATTGCATTTGGATTAAGCTCATGCAAAAAAACAATCGAAACAGTTGAAACGCCAACTGTTATTTCTGCCAATGGAAATATTACCAATGCAGTGCAAGAGTTTAGAACCATTTTAGGAGAGCTAAATACAATTCCTGCAAAAACAAACGGTAGAAGAGAAATAAACTGGGATGGTGTTCCAGATGCTTTTGCTATGCAGGGTTTGCCGATTGATTTTTTTAATCCAATCGGATCATTAGCCAATCAAAGTTTGCAAAGAGGGTTGGCTTATGAATCTGGTGGCGATTTTCGGGTGAGTTCAAATTCTTTTGCTGAAGTGAGTAGTGAATCTCCTTCGGATTTAACCCCTTTCAGCGGATCAAAATTATTTGCCAATAGTTCTGCAGCGCTTTGGCAGGTTGGATTTCAAGTTGCAGCTGAATCTACATCAGCTTCCATTGAGGCATTTGGAGCTGTTTTTGTAGGAGTAGATCTGGCCAATACCAGTTACCTTGAATTATTAAATGGCACGCAGGTACTTGGCAGGTATTATGTTCCACCGCATAATAGCAACAGTAATTTTTCCTTTATCGGTGTCTATTTTAAAAATACCAGATTTACTCATGTGAGAATTGCACATGGTAATGCAAGTTTAAAAAGTGGTGAAAGAGATATTTCCAAAGGTGGTACTAAAGACGTTGTAGCGTTAGATGATTTTATTTATTCGGAACCGCAAAAAAATAAGTAATTCTTTTGAAACGAAATTGTATACTGATTTTTTGTTTGATTAACTGCATCATTTCAGTTGCGCAAAAACCTGTTTTATATTTTAGTCAAACCAATACGGATAATGGACTTTCTAACAATAAAGTAAACTGCTTTTTACAAGACCAAAGAGGCTTTGTTTGGATTGGTACTGATGATGGCCTGAACAGATTTGATGGACTGCATTTTACCATCTTTAGAAATAAACCTTCCGATACAAGTTCTTTATCGGGCAATATTATTACCGACTTAGTGGAAGATGAGCAGGGCATTATATGGATTGCTACTGCAGATGGAGGAATTACCCGTTATAACTATCGACTCCCAGTAAACCTTCAATTTAAACAATTCAAGCACTACCCTTCTAATAAAAAAAGTATACCGGTTAATATGGTTAATTGTTTACTAACCAATAGTAAGGGTAAACTTTGGGTAGGAACCAGTGGTGCAGGAGTGCTTGTATTTAATACCATTATCCAACAATTTGAATTGCCAAAATTAGCGAGCACAAGCACTTGCATTGACTTATGTTTTGATAAAAAAGGGCAAATTTGGGCTGGAAGGCAGGGAGGGGGTTATTGTGTGATTGATTCATCGAACAATAATTATTTAATTGATGAACGATATAATAATGTGTATGCAAAACTTCCTTACATGGCCATTAATGCTTTGATGCCCGACTCGAATCTTATTTGGATTGGATCATGGGACAAAGTTGCATATACCATTAATGATGCAAAACAGCTAATTAAGTATAGCGCCGGAGGTGTCGAACATTTTACCGAAGATGAAATCAATTGTTTTGCAAAAGATACAAATGGTTTTATTTACCTGGGAGGCAAAAGCAAAGGACTACAACTATACAATAAAAAAGAAAATCGATTTTATTCTTATCAGTTCGAAGCTTCAAAGGCAGGAAGTATAGCGAGTAATAGTATTTATCGTATTATGGTAGACAAGTCTGGCATTTTGTGGGTTGGCACCGATAAAGGAATTAGCAGGAGCAACCCTTTAGAAAATCAATTTATTCAAACTTTTTTCCCCAACTCATTTCCCTTAACAGCCCAAAAAATTTACCATAATTTTCGTTATTCCTCTAATGAACTTTGGATTGGCACTAATAATGGTATATATATTAAAAGATCCGATGGAAGTTTAATACATAAACCTATAAAATACAATAATACTTATTTGGCAGTAACACATTTTTTTAAAGACCCAAATACAGACACATACTATATTGGAACAGATTATTCTGTGTTTATTTTAAATCCGGTGAACTTTACTGTGCAAGTTTTACCCAATACCGATAAGGATATTGTGATGAAAAAACTAATTCAGTCAAGGATTGTTTCTATTATAAAAGACACTATAAAAAGTCATCCAGTATTGGTTGTATTGCCTTATGGGCATTTTATAGCTATATATGATTTTGTTACAAAAAAATGGATTTCAAGAACCGATACTGTTGCAAAAATTGTAAGTACTTATGTTATTAAAGATCATTTAATTAGAAAAATAAGCAAAGAGAAAAATGGGGAATGGTTGTTGGCTACAGCAAAAGAAGGGTTGGGCATTTGGCATGAACCGCTTTCTTCAAAAATTAGATACGTTAAAAATACGCCTAGTGATGTGTCCACAATTAGTAATAATCATGTGTATGATTTTATTGAAAACAAACGCCATAACTTATGGGTAAGCACATTTGGAGGTGGGTTACATTATTACAATTTAACTTCCAATAAATTTATACATATTGAAAATTCACCCAATCTTTCTGAGGGAATCGAAACAGATAGTGAAGAAAGTGTTTGGGGCATTAGTAATGGAAATATGTATCGTTACAACCCTGTAGATAAAAGAATACAGTTTTATACACTACCCGATGTAAATAAATCAGGTGGCGTTAAAGGGCTGATATATAAAGACAAAAACGGCGAGATGTTGGTAGGTGGAATGGGTTATTTTATTTCCTTTAATCCATTGGCACTAAAAGCCAATCAGTTGTCTAACCAACTTTATTTTACTGATTTCAAAATTTTCAATACTTCTTTTGCCAATTTACTAGAGAAACAATCTATTCAATTAACGCATCAACAAACTTATTTTTCTTTCGAATTTTCTGTGCCAGAATTCAGTAGCAACCAGCCGGTAGAGTACTATTGTATGATGGAAGGGGAGGATAAGAGCTGGATATCTTTAGGATCGAGAAATTATATTGAATACAGTAATTTGGATGGTGGTAAATATAGCTTTAAAGTTAAAGCTATTTTGCAGGGATCCGGAAAACAATTGGATGCATCTATACAAATCAATATTATTCCCCCATTTTGGAAACGCACGTGGTTTTTTGTTTTGTCTTTATTTTCCATTGTATTGGTCATTTTCTTAGTATATCGTTATAGGATTAATGAATTAATGAAAAGGCATAGTATGCGTAATAAAATTGCCCAAGATTTGCACGATAGCATGGGTTCTACTTTAAGCAGTATTTCTGTATACAGTCAGGTTGCAAAAATTTACCAAGAACAAACCAGGCCTACCGAGTTGAGTAAGGTATTAGACAAAATAAGCGAAACTTCAACTGGAATGATTTCTGATATGAATGATATTGTATGGAGTTTGCAACCTGCGAATGATGATATTGAAAAAATCATTAATCGCATGGAATCTTTTGCTAAACCCCTTTGTGTTGCAAGTAATATACAATTTCAACTTCAATTTCCTCCAACACTTACCGGAGTAAATTTACCCATGGATATTCGAAAGAATTTTTACCTAATTTTTAAAGAAGCCATAAATAATGCAGTAAAGTATTCTGACGCCAGTGCTATTCAAGTAAATATTGAGATGAAAAGCAGCGAGATCAGTATGTTAATCAAAGACAATGGTATTGGATTTAATCAGCCAAAAAGCAGTTCTGGGGGCAATGGACTTAAGAATATGCAACTCAGAACTGAAGAAATGCAGGGTATATGGAAACTAAACAGTAAACAAGGTGTAGCAATTTATATAACTATTCCGATCCCCTGATTAGGTGGTTTTGGAACCAAAATTTTAAAAAACTTTACTAATATCAACAATTATGAGTTTAAGAATAGCCATTTACGACGATAACAAAAATATTCGCGATAGCATCAGCCTATTATTAGGTACAGCGCCGCAATTTAGTATTGTAGGTAGTTTTGATAATGTTTTTTTCTGCGTAACAGATGTAAAAGAATGTAATCCAGATATTATTTTAATGGATATTGAAATGCCTGGAATGGATGGAATTGAGGCAGTTCGGTTAATAAAAAAAGACTACCCCCAGGTTCAAATTTTAATGCAAACTGTCTTTGAAGATGATGATCGTGTATTTGACTCAATATGTGCAGGTGCTTCTGGTTATATTTTAAAAAGTTTCTTAAATACAAAGCTCATTGATGCAATAATTGAATTACAATTTGGGGGTAGTCCAATGAGTCCTAGCATTGCGCGCAAAGTATTGCATCGTTTGCAGGGTTTACCCATTCAAAAAGTCATACCCGATCAAAATGAATATAAACTAACACCACGTGAAAAGGAAGTACTGGTTGAAATAGTAAATGGGTTAAGTTATAAGATGATTGCCGATAGATTAAATATTAGTTATGAAACGGTAAGATCTCATATCAAAAAAATATATGAGAAACTGCATGTTGCTTCATTAACAGAAGCGGTTGCGAAGGCAATCCACCAACGGATTGTATAAATATCCCCTTTTTTGGGGATATTTTGGAATGTGAAATGAGTGTAACTTTATCCTATAAATTAAATAGTATGAAAAAAACAATTCTAGTGCTCATAACATCAATTGTGGTGTTGATTGCTTGCTCAAAAGGCGATAGCCCATCACCCACTCCAAGCCCAACTCCAACACCCACGCCTACGCCTACTCCACCACCTGCACTCAATTGTACGGGAGTAGATAGTAAATTCAGTACGGTAGTTTCGGTGATCATTCAAAACTCTTGCAATACTTCGGGTTGCCATAATGCTGGCAGCGGCAATGGTCCTGGGCCATTAACCAATTTCACTCAAATTAGTGCAGCTGCAAGTGCAATAAGAAGTTCTGTAGAATCTGGCAGAATGCCCAAAGGCAGTAGCTTAACTGAAGCGCAGAAAAATGCAATTTCATGCTGGGTTGCATCAGGTGCTCCTAATAATTAAATTATGAATAAACTCATCGTCACAATTATGTGCATCGTTGTAATTGTATCATGCACTTATAAAAAAGAAACTATACAACCCACACCCACTTGTGTAATAAGTAGTACCGTTTCATTTAACACAGATGTAAATACTATTATTACTAATAACTGTTTATCCTGCCATAATAATGGCTTTACATCGGGTGGAATTTCTTTACAAGGATATGCTAAAGTACAAGCCCAAGCATTAAACGGTAAACTTTTTGGTACAATTAATCACAGTGGTGGATTCAGTAAGATGCCACAAAGCAGGCCTAAATTAGATGATTGTACTATAGCTATCATTAAAAAATGGATTGATAACGGTGCCCCCAATAATTAACACATGCAACTGAAAAAAATAGTTAAGTGGTTTCCCATCCTAATTCTTGTGACACTCATAGCAGGGATTTATGGTTGGAAAGAATACTATCGCCCGCAAGTAAATACAGCAGACCTTACTGTTGTTTTCAATAAAAGCGCCAGCCAAATTGTTCAAGAATTTGAAAAAAATGAAACTGCTGCAAATGCCCTTTACAATGATAAAGTAATTGCTATAAGCGGAAAATTAGTTCAACTGAATATTACAGATACCACACAACAAATTATTTTAGCAGGACCCGTTTCTTCTGGCGGAGTAATATGCGAGTTTGAATCGAATCAGCGTAACCAATTAAAACAACTACAAATAGGAAGTGAAATTACCGTAGTAGGTGTATGCACCGGATTTTTAATGGATGTTGTAATGGTAAGATGTATTTTAAACGCAAAATAAAGTAAAGATGAAGAAAGTATTAATTGTATTAACCCTTTTTATAACCTTATCAGCTCAGGCTCAAAGCAGGCTCGTATGCCGATCTGCCACTATTCGATTTTTTTCGAAAGCGCCAATGGAAAATATTGAAGCAGTTAATTCAAATGGAATATCAGTGATTGATAAAACAACAGGGCAACTAGAATTTAGTGTATTAATGAAAGGCTTTAGCTTCGAAAAAGCGTTAATGCAAGAGCATTTTAATGAGAACTATGTAGAGAGCGATCAATTCCCTAAAGCAATTTTTAAAGGGAAATTAGATAATTTTCAATCAATCAATATTGCGAAAGACGGATTGTATACAACCACAGTTACTGGCACTATGCAGCTACATGGAATAACAAAACCCATTACTACAAAGGTTTCCCTCACAGTAAAGAACCAGCTTATTACAGGTGAATCAAATTTTGAAATTGTACTTGAAGACTATGGTATTAAAATTCCTTCTTTGGTGAAAGATAAAATTTCAAAAACCGTTCTTATTACAATAAAAGCACCTTATCAAAATCAATAGTACTTATGAAAAAGTCAATTTATTTATTGCTTGCAACTTCTTTTATTTTTTTAAATAAAACAAATGCTCAAGATGATTTACTAAAAGGTATTGATAATACTGCCTCACAAAAACAATATATAAGTGGTGCATTTAAGTCATCAAGAGTTATTAATGCACACTCCATGGAAATGATTGGTGCCGGTTCAATGGATTTTAGAATCTTGCATCGTTTTGGACCTGTAAGTCAAGGAATAGGTGATTTATTTGGACTAGACCAGGCAAGCATGCGTTTGGGGTTTGATTTTGGGCTAACTAAAAACCTAACGATTGGTATAGGAAGAACCACTTTTAAAAAAGAATTGGATGGATTTTTAAAATATCGGTTTATTCAACAATCAACTGGTGTTAAAGCTTCCCCTGTTTCTTTGGTGGGTGTTGCGGGTTTGTCAGTCTACACATTTAAAAGCCCTGATCCAATAAAACCAATCTCATTTAATGATCGTGTAGGATCTTATTTTCAATTAATTGTTGGCAGAAAATTCAATAATAATTTTTCTATGCAAATTAGCCCAACCCTGGTGCATAGAAATATTGTTGCAGCAAATGATGAAAATGATATTTTCGCTCTAGGATTTGGTGTTAGGTATAAATTTACTAAGCGAATGGCCTTTGTTGTGGACTACTCTTATGTTGCAAATGGCTTACCAAAAACTACAGGAGCTAACCCCCTTTCAATAGGTGTTGATATAGAAACTGGCGGACATGTTTTTCAATTGCATTTTTCCAATTCCACTGGAATGAACGAACGATCATTTATTACAGAAACAACAAATACTTGGGGATCTGGCGAAATAAGATTTGGTTTTAACCTTTCTCGAATATTTGATATCAAAAAATCGAAAAAATAAAATCTATACTAGGATGCTTTTCTTGGTGTTACAGAAAATCCAGTTCCTTTTTTTGAAGAAGAAAAATTCTTATTTCCAGTTGCGCCTGTTGCTTTTCCAAAATTACTTGTAGGGCCAGCTGGCTTAGATACCATACCAGAAGCAGTAGTTGATTTCTTTGTTGTTTTTCTAGTCGATTTTGCTTTTCCCATAAAATTATTTTTCTAAAGATAATCAATTAGAGCAATCAATTTGTCAAAACTGTAACTTCGCCGAAAATTGGTTAATCAATGAGCAAGCTTAGTACTTTAGCAGAAACATTAATTGGAAGTGAGATAGTAAAATTGGGCAATGCCATCAATGAACGTATCCGAAATGGCGAAACCATTTATAATTTTACTATTGGCGATTTTAACCCAAATGTATTCCCCATTCCTGCTGAATTAGAGCAGTTAATTATTGAAGCTTATCAGCATCATTATACCAATTATCCGGCTGCTGAAGGAATCCTTGAATTGCGTAAATCTATTAGTCAATTTATACAAGAAAGAGAAGGCTTGCATTTTTCACCCAACGAAATTCAAGTAGCTTCTGGGGGAAGACCTTTAATTTATGCATTATTTAAAGTGATTGTAGACAAAGGCGATAAAGTAATCTATGGAGTTCCTTCATGGAATAATAATCACTATGTTCATTTAACCGATGGAGAACATTGTTTGGTAAACTGTAGTGTAGAAAACAATTTCATGCCTACGGTTGATGATATCAAAGTAAATATAAAAGGGGCAACATTAATTTGTTTGTGTACTCCGCAAAACCCAACAGGAACTACACTTTCCAAAGATTCATTGGAGGCAATTTGCAATTTAATTGTTCAAGAAAATAATAGCAGGAGCGCTGATGCCAAAAAATTATATTTAATGTTCGACCAAATGTATTGGACTCTTACATTTGGTGATACGGTACATTATGATCCTATTTCTGTAAATCCAGCAATAAAACCTTACGTTATTTATATAGATGGAATTTCTAAAGTATTTTCTGCTACAGGTGTTAGAGTTGGTTGGGCGTTAGGTCCAGAAAATATAATTGCTAAAATGAAAGCAATTTTGAGTCATTTAGGTGCATGGGCTCCAATGGCCGAACAAAAAGCGGTGGCTAAATATCTTCCAATGACAGCAGCTATTGATCAATATTTGGAGCATTTTAAATCGGAGATTGAATACAGATTGCAAACTATTTATAAAGGAGTAATTGCATTAAAATTAAAAGGGTATTCGGTAGATGCAGTTTCGCCACAAGCGGCCATCTATCTAACTATTCAATTGAATTTAGTAGGTAAAAAAACAGCTAGTGGTGTTGTTTTGGTAAGTCAATCGGATGTTACTTCCTATATTTTAGGTGAAGCTAAAATTGCAGTGGTACCATTTTCTGCATTTGGTGCTGGTGCTGATAATACTTGGTACAGATTGAGTGTGGGAACTTCTATTAAAGACGAGATTCCAACCATGCTGGCTAAATTAGAAGCTGCACTGGAACAATTGAGTTAATTTTTATTGCAGATAAAAACGAATGGCTTATTGGGCTGGTCTTTCAATAATTTTTGCACTAAGTGTTCTTTAGTAATTATTTTTCTTCGATTGATATCAATGATTTCATTGGCAACACAAAAGCTGCCCCAGTTTTCAACTGGAACTAATACTAAGTTCAATAAATGCATTTGCTGATCAATCTCTTTTTGCGAAAGCAAATTTGTGGATGACAAAACCAATAAGTCTCTAGGCATAGTTGTAGTTTAACTAATGTTTTGGACAACCACAGAATTTGGTCTTGTTCGATTTTTGAAAAACGTTACAAGAACTTACTGTGATACTAGATAGTAACAACAAAAGAATAATTTGGTTTAATTTCAACTTCATATTTATCTTACAAAGTAAGGAAATTGTATGGATATTAGCATAAGCCACGCCATTGAATAATGATAAAAAACATACAATTTTAGTAGCTCCATTAGATTGGGGCTTGGGTCATGCAACCCGATGTATTCCTATTATTACTGAATTACTTCATTTGAGACATAAGGTTATTATTGGGGCAGAAGGGGTACAAGCGGAGCTCTTAAAGGAAGCTTTTCCTTCAATACCAATTGTAGCATTGGCAGGTTATAGGGTTAAATATAGCCATAAACCTAGTCTGCTTGCCTTGAAAATATTGGTTCAGTTGCCTAAAATTCTTCGATCTATTGCTTACGAGCATCAATGGTTAAAGCAAGTAGTTAAAGCACATTCAATTGATCTGGTTATTTCAGATAACCGTTATGGTTTGTATTGTAGCGAAATTCCATGTGTTTTTATTACTCACCAATTAACTATTAAAGCGCCATTAAAATGGGTAGAACGGTTGCTTAGAAAAATTAATTATTCTTATATCAATCGATTTACTGTTTGTTGGGTGCCAGACATGGCAGGTGCTGAAAATATTGCTGGTGAATTATCACATCCAGCCAAAATGCCAAAAACACCCGTTCATTATATTAATTTGTTGAGCAGATTTAGCACTGTTTCGGTTCAGCAAAAATTTGATTTATGTATTTTGCTTTCGGGGCCAGAGCCACAAAGAACTGTTTTTGAAAAATTAGTTATTGAGCAAATTCATCAACTAGACTGTAATATTTTATTGGTTAGGGGAAAACCTATGGAGCAATTGGTGCCTTTTATTGCAGATCATATTACTGTTTACAACCACTTGAATGCGGTTCAATTAAGTAAATCTATTCAGGAAAGTGAAATGGTGGTTTGCAGAAGTGGCTATTCCACTTTAATGGAATTATTGGCTTTAAATAAGAAAATGATTTTGGTTCCTACTCCTGGGCAAACGGAGCAGGAGTATTTAGCTAGTTTGCTGTGGAACAGAAATTTAGCGATTTCAGTTAAACAGCATGATTTTAATTTGAAAGAAATTTTAGAAATAGCTAAAAAGTTTGAGTTTAAACAAGAAATGGTTGAGGTTTTTGATATAAATAAAGCATTAGCGTTGATAAGTTTTTGTAAGTTCAAGTAATAGTTCTTTAATTTTTTTTATTCCTCCAATGTTGCACTTATTGTTTTAGCATTTGTAATTAATAGCGTTTGGAAGCATTTGTAAAAAAGGTAGGGCTTTACTGTAATTCAATTCAGGGTATTCTAAACCCAAAGCACGTATATTTTTGTAATAAGTTTGATGTTGCTCATAATAGTTTCTTTCGCTTGGAACAAACCATGCTTTGTCTCCAAGTTTTTGTCCTAAAAACCATTTCTCCAACAGCCGACTACTTCTCCCGTTGCCATCATTCCAAGGATGAATTTTTACAAATACCAAATGAATCATTGCGGCAAAAAAGAAAACCTCCTGTATGGTTAATGCTTTTTTCAAAAGCAATTCTATGTCGTTGTAAAATTTTTCCATTTCGCCTTCCACTTCAAAAGGTGCTGCGGCTATATATTCTATTCTTCCATCGGTTGTACAAACATACATGTTTTGAGTTCGCAACTTACCTTGTTGGTTTTTGGCAACAAGGTGCTTGCTCAACAGTTTATGTGTTTTGATGATGTTGGCTTTGTTTAGTTCATTGGTTTTGGCAAAAGTGTAAGCACTATATAAATCGTCAATCTTTTTGGTGTAGTCTGGTAAAAATTTTATACCAAATTTTTTGTGTTTGATATAACTGTCCAACTCAATATTTTCCCCTTCAATCTTGCTTGAAAAAACCGATGCTACCGAAGTATAAAAACTAAAATTATCTGTTGAAATTTCGGCATCAGTTAAACAATCAAAGTTGTTTTGCAATTCCTTATCTACCAGTTTACAATACTGCTCTAATAAATTAGTCGGAATTATTTTTAAATCTAATTTCATTATGCAACTTTATTCAATTCGTTTTCTAATTCTCTCAAAGTAATTCGGGAGTATAGAAGTAGGCTAACCAATAGCAGCAAATTACAACTAAAAGTTTGTGCAGCTCTAAATAATATATGCTAATTAGCACTAATTACTGCTTTCTATTTATTTGAGCAATACATATACATTTGCAAAGTATGCAAATCAACAACAAAGCTTACGCTGCAGCGATAGGGGCCAACTTTATTTTTGGTAGCAGTTATGCTGTGGTAAAATACATCACCCCGGTTTTCATTCATCCATTGGCACTTAATGTTGTGAGAGTGTCTGTAAGTATCATTTTATTCTGGATTTTATTTTTATTTAAACCTGGTAAAACACGCATCGATAAAAAAGATATTCCTCGTTTTTTATTATGTGGTCTTACGGGTGTAACAATCAATCAAATATTTTTTATCAAAGGCTTGTCTTTAACAACAGCTATTCATAGTTCATTGCTTTCTTTAGGCACACCCATATTTATTACAATTATTGCAGCTTGGTTATTAAAAGAAGGATTTAATACAGCAAAAGCTGCAGGATTGGTTTTTGGTATTGGAGGAGCTGCCATCTTGATTTTAATGAAGGATAATAGTAAGGCTGGTGCTAATATGATATTGGGAGATTTGTTGATTTTAATCAATGCCATTTCCTATGCATTTTATTTAGTGTTGGTCAGACCATTAATGGCTAAATATTCAGGTATTCAAGTATTGAGGTGGATATTTACATTGGGTTCAATAGGAATCATTCCTTTTGGCTTACCTTATTTTATAGAAACCAATTGGATGGCTTTTGATGCAAGTCATTTATTGGCATTGGCTTATATTGCAATTGCAGCAACATTTGTAGCGTATTTATTAACTGTATATTGTATTTCAGCAATCGGTTCTTCTGCTACTGGTGCATTCATTTATACACAACCTGTTTTTGCTGCATTAATAGCTACCATCTTCGCTGGAGAACAGTTTACCCTTTCAAAAACGTTGGCCGCATTGCTTATTTTTACTGGAGTGTATTTAGTAAATTTTAAAAAAGCTGCACCTACTGTAACTTAGGATAATCAAAAAACCAATATGTTTTTATTACTTCATTAAAATCGAGCCATCTTTTGGTATTAATTTTAATTGCGAAAACTCCACATGTGGGCATATCAGGAACATAATTCAAGCCTAGATCATTAATAAAATCGGTAATGCCAGGGTTATGTGCAAATATTGTTGCTGTTTCAATAGAATCATCAATGGCTTGAATTACCTGGTAATATACAGAAGCAGGCGCATGGTATAAATGTTGGAGTTGAATAATATTGGATGGTTTAATTTGATAAGCCGCTGTAAAATATGTTGCAGTAGTAAATGCCCTCACTGCAGTGCTTGAAATGAATTGATCTATTTGAACTCCTTTCGCTTTTGTTCTTTCTGCCATTGCAGGTGCGTCTTTATTGCCCCTATCATTCAAAGGTCTATCAAAATCATTCTGTCCTATATTGGCCCAGCTACTTTTTGCATGTCTTACTAGCAATAATTGTTTCATGGCGAAAAGTTACAAAAAATGACTTGTACATTTGTGCCAATGGCAATTACACGACTAACTATTGAAGAATTTCTTTCTCTAGCAAATACATCACAGGTTTTGGATGTTAGAAGTCCAGGAGAATATACTCATGCGCATATACCTGGTGCCATTAGTTTGCCGTTATTTACAGACGAAGAAAGAAAAATTATTGGAACTGCCTACAAACAAGAAAGCAAAGAAAAAGCCATCAAAATTGGATTGAAATATTTTGGTGGAAAAATGGTTAAAATGGTTGATTCGGTGGATGAACTTACAAATAATGATTCAACCGAAAAGAAAACTATTTTGGTTCATTGCTGGAGGGGTGGTATGCGGAGTGCAGGCGTAGCTTGGTTGTTAGACCTGTATGGTTTTAAAGTATATACATTGGTAGGTGGCTATAAGGCATATCGAAATTGGGTGCTCAAGCAATTTGAAATACCTTATCCTATTGTAATAATTGGAGGCTATACTGGCTCAGGGAAAACAGAAGTATTAAAAGAACTTGCTAATAAAGGGTCTTCAATGATTGATTTAGAGGGCTTGGCTCATCACAAAGGTTCTGCCTTTGGTAGGTTAGGGCAACTTCCTCAACCCACTCAAGAACAGTTTGAAAATAAATTAGCAAAAGATTTGTTGAAGTATAATCAGTTTCGGCAATCCTGCGAAAAGCAACAGGGCGATCGTATCCTTGACGATGATTTTAAATCGGTTTTATTTTTAGAGGACGAAAGCCAAAGAATTGGAGATGTAAATATTCCTACTGTTTTTTTTAAACAGATGCGTGATACAAAAGTATTTTTCTTAGATATTCCATTTGATCAACGATTGGCATTTATCACTTCAAATTATGGACAATTTGAAAAAGAAAAATTGGTGAATGCCATCATTCGCATTAAGAAAAAACTTGGCGGACTAGAAACTAAAACAGCTATTAACGCGTTGGTTGAAGATGATATATCATCTTGTTTTAGGGTACTGCTTCATTATTATGATAAGTTATATTTGAAGGGATTGTTGAGAAGAGAGGCACCCGCCAATATGGTTCAAAATATTGCCTGCGAAACTGTGGACGACAAAAAAAATGCACAAACAATTATTGCGATATCCAATTAACAATAGTAAGGTATCCCATCCAAGTCATACTAATCACTACTATCCAACCTGCTAATTGTAACCAAATTGGGTGTTTATAATTTTGCACTAAATTCGTTTTTCTTGAAGCAACTAAAATCACCGCTAAAGCAATTGGCAGTATCAATCCATTCAACGCGCCAACTGTAACTAAAATTTTTACTGGGTTGCCAATTAAATTGAAAATCAGTGTAGATAAAATAATGAAAGCACTAATAATTATTCGTTCGTTTTTTTCAATAGTGGGGTGAAATGTTTTTAGAAAAGAAACAGAAGTATACGCCGCTCCTATTACTGAAGTAATTGCAGCACACCACATAACTACTCCAAAAAAACGATAGCCTATTTCACCAGCAGCTAATTTAAAAACTGCAGCAGGTGGATTACTAGGATCAAGTATTAATCCTTTTGTAACAATACCTAGTGCAGCTAAGAATAATAAAAAACGCATGATGGCAGTTACCATTATTCCTGTTACTGCACTTTTATTTACATCTTTTAAAGCAGCAGCCCCCTTAATTCCAGCATCCAATAAACGATGACCTCCTGCAAAACTTATGTAGCCTCCAACTGTTCCACCCACCAATGTTACAATAGCCAATGCTGATAATTTATCTGGAAAAAAACTATGGTGTATAGCCGATGCAATAGGAGGGTTAGCTTTAAAAACGATGAAGAGTGTAAGTACTATCATAAGCATGCCTAAGATTTTAGTAAAACCATCAATGGCTTTGCCTGCTTCTTTATTCCAAAAAATCAATAGTGCAATGATGCAACTTAACATACTTCCATACAATGGATCTAATCCTGTTAATACTTGTAGACCTAAACCGCAGCCACCAACATTGCCAATATTAAAAGCTAAGCCACCTATTACAATCAACCCTGCTAATATATATCCTAACCCTGGAATTAATGCATTGGCAATCAACTGTGCCCTCATTTCTGTTACTGCAATGATTCTCCAAATATTTAATTGAGCGCCAATATCTAATAAAACTGATAACATTATAACAAAGCCAAAACTAGCTGCTAATTGTTGGGTGAATACGGTTGTTTGTGTAAGAAAACCAGGCCCAATAGCAGAAGTGGCCATTAAAAAAGCAGCACCTGTTATGGCCGAAGATTGATTTTTTTTCATTCACCAATAGTTTTAAGATGAATATTGTTTTTTGTAAAACATTGATGAATGGCTTTTGCAAATTCAACAGCGTGTTCGCCATCGCCGTGAATACAAATGGTGTCTACTTGAATAGAGATTGAATGATTAACAAATCCATTGTATACTTTTACTGTTTTATCTTCGATCATTTGCAAACACTGATCCAATGCCTCATCCGTGTTATCAATTAATGCATTTGTATTTGATCTTGGCATAAGTGTTCCATCTGATAGGTACCTTCTATCTGCGAAAACTTCTGAAACAGTTCTTATTCCTAATTTTTTTGCCTCTGAAATTAAACGACTATTACTCAAACCATATAGGTACAAAGAAGGATCTAATTCTTTAATTACTGATGCAATAATATAACTCATGGTTTCATCTGTTGCTGCCATATTATACAATGCTCCATGAGGCTTTACATGATGCAATAAACAACCTTCTCTTCTGCAATGATCTTGCATCAATGTAATTTGCTCTGCAACCAGATCATATAATTCGCAATCAGATAATTGCAAATTTATTCTTCCAAAATTTGCTTTGTCATTAAAGCCTGGGTGAGCACCAATGGCCACTTCTTCAATCAAGCAAATATCAATTGTTCGTTTAATAATTTCGTTACTTCCTGCATGGTATCCGCATGCAATATTGGCCGAACTAATAAATGACATCAGTTCTGCATCATGTGGAAATCCTTCGCCTAAATCGCAATTAATGTCTATGGTATGCATCGAGTTGTAAGATACAGGCATTTGTTAATTGGTGCAAATGTTGCTCTTGTTGAATCAATAATATTTCTGCTTCTTCAATAGAAACTTTTGTAAAGGCGATAAAATCATTACTGCTTTTTTGAGATAGTGTTGGTAAATCTGCACTGATTATATGTCCTATTCTTGGATAACCTCCAGTTGTTTGATGATCTGCCATTAAAACAATACACTGCCCATTGGGCAATAATTGTATCGTTCCTTTTGTAACTGCAACCGATATCATTTCTTTATTTTCTGAAAATTCAAGGGCAGTTCCATTTAACCGAAATCCCATTCGGTCACTTTGGGGTAAAATGCTAAAAAGACCCGAAGAAAAAATATTTTTTGAGGTGGCAGTTAATTCTTCAAATTCATTTCCTGCAATAAATCTCAATGCTTTTGAATGATAAAAAGCACTCACAGATGCTTTCCAAGGCATTATTGAATAGGCTTTACTTGTTTCCTTTTTTGAAGGTTTATAATTAAGATTAATAGAGTCACCCATTTTTAGTATTCTACCTTCAAACCCGCCTACTGCAGCTTTTACATTGGTACTATAACTGTCCAACCATTCACTTAAATCGAATCCACCTTGCACTGCCAAATAAGCTACTTGCCCCCATTTTTTTGTAGTAAATTGAAGGATCGTGTTGGCTGGAATAAAAATAGGTTGGTTGATAGGAATATTAATTCCGTTTACTGTAGCCGTAAAATCAGCACCACTTATTGCAATAAATGCGGGTTGCTTAAATTGTAAAATGGGTGTAGGAAAATACATTTCTAACACTGCTTCTGAAACATCATTTAACACCAAGGCATTGGCTGTTTGCATTGCGCGAATATCCATGGCTCCATTAGGATTAATACCCAAATGTTGAAAGCCTTTTCTTCCTTCATCTTGAATAGAACTAAATAATCCAGCTTTTATAATTACCACACTCATTGGTTCTCTTCTTTTTTTATAGTTTCAAATTCCGTTAAGGATATAGGATAAAATTGAACTGTATCGCCGGGTGTTAACAAACAAGGATTTTCATTGGTTACATCAAATAAATTGATTGGAGTTTGGCCAATCAATTGCCATCCTCCAGGAGAATCCATTGGATAAATGCCGGTTTGTTCACCTGCAATTCCAATAGATCCTTTTGGTACACGATGTCTGGGCTCTGCTCGTCGATTCATTTGTATGCTTGGGTCAACTGAAGCCATATAAGGGAAGCCCGGTAAAAAACCAATCATATATACTTTATAGATGGGTTGGCAATGTAAATGGATAATGGTTTCAGTTGTTAGTTGAGTAAGTTGAGCCATCTCTTCTAGATCGGGTGCCAGATCGTAATGGTAACAGACAGGAATTTTAACTAGTTTATTGGTATGCTGGTTTTCTTTGGGCGTTTGTAAGCGATTTAATAATTCTATTTTAATGTGTTCGAAACAGGTAACATGACTGTTTTTTTTATGCCAATCCATTATATCATACACCAGTGTAATGCTATTGAATGCAGGTATAATATCTGTAATAAAGGGTAGCGGAAAATCTTGTAAGGAATTAAACAGTTGCATTACCTGCTGGTTGGCATCCTCATTGATCGTATCTCCCCATTGAAGCGTAATGGCGGAATCGCCAGCAGGATAAATATTGGGTTGGGGTAAATACATTCTGTAAGTTAACGAATAACTATTCTTTTTCCTTTTCTCATGGCTTTATAAATGGCTTTAATATAATACACATTTTTTCTATCCATTTCATCAGGTACTATTGAAGGTTGATTATTTTTTATTTAGTGCTATTGCTAATGGATTTGTTGTTGTATAATATTTCAAAATAAAGAATATATTATTTTACTTGTTTAGCAAAATTCAACCAAGCGGATTCAGCTTTTGCTGCATTTAACTTTCCGTTGAATACAACCAATCTGTATTTTAACCTATACTTATTACCAGGTTCAATTAACCAATCTTTATCTTTTGTAGTTGCGAAATTAACAAAGACATCTCCATTTCCTCCATTTGCTTGCTTATCCCATATTCGAAGTGGTTCTGGATGATTATAGTTAGAAGGGTGCGATAGCAGTAGAATGCCTCCTTCATCATTGCCTGGCAAAGAACCATAAGCGATAATCCATTTTGCTTTTGTATTGTCAGTGTTATCTCTTGTCTTTCCTGCTGATGTGAGCATTTCAGAATTATCCTTATTCCAATATTCTGTTGCACGCCATCCTAAACCCCCATAACGATACGCTACAATTAATAAGGGGCTTTGTGAAGCACAGCTCATTTCAGAAGTAATGTCTATGATGTAGGAATCATTTTCTTTATTGGGACTGTATACTTTTACGGTTTGCCATTCATTCAATGCAACTCTTTCCCCACCTCCTTTTTTGAATACAATATGTTCATGCAAAGCCGTATATTCAACAAATTTTCTTTTCGTTATTTGAGACGTAAATTTCACAAATCTCACCGTTCCAGTTTTGCCTTTTATATTCCAAAAATCAATGGTATCTTTTTCAAAAACAGTATGTGTCCAAGGGTTCCAAATACCATAATGATGGTAATGATCAGGTGGTTGTATTCTAGTGAGAACCTGTCCGTGTGGTGCATAAAGGGGATGAATAAAACCACTTCGTTTAAAATTACTGTCTTGCCCTAAAGGTGGGTAAACCGTATTAAATTGATAAGTAAGTAATTTTTGATTACCAAAACCAATCGTTAAAACAGTATCAGTTTTGAGATTAATTTTCTTTTCTTTCTCGGCGATTTGTGCAATACAAATATTACCTAGTATTGAAATAGAAATTATCAAACGAAAAATCATTTTAGTGTTGATCGACAACCAGTCTTTTTTCATTTTATAATAGTTGAATTAGTTTGTTTAAAACAGTACTCATGGTAAAATTACTAATACCGGGTTGTCCGCCTCCCTCATAAATCATAATGTAGTCTTTTGGTTGGTAAGATTTTCCTACATCAATTACGCTTTGCTCCATATGAAACACAAGATTCCACATAGGAAAAGATTTACAGTCTTGTGCTGTTGCTATGGTGCAGAAAAGTATTAATACAATCAGTATTATTTTTTCCATATGTTAATATAAGATATTTATAACCATCATCTTCATTTTCTGCATAACTTCTAAGATGAGGTTGATGAAAGCCTACAAATGTGGGGTTTCTAATGTCAGTGGTAATTTCTGGACGAACTTTAAGGGAGAGTGCGACTGCTATATCAGGGAAATTACAAAAAAATTAAACGATGATTTGCGTATGCAATAATAAATCTTGTAAATTACTCGTGCAGGATGTAATGCAGGTTTTAAAACAAATTAAATAAAGAAAAATGTTGTTATTAGGTATAGATGTAGGAACTAGTTCAATTAAAATATCAGTAGTTGATGCGCAATCGCAGCAATGCCTAGCATCCGCGGTTTATCCAGAGGCAGAAGCGGAAATTATTGCTGAATATGCTGGTTGGGCCGAGCAAAGCCCCGATCAATGGTGGGAAAATGTTCAGCAGGCCATATTGAAATGCCATGCCACTAATCTATACGACCCTGCGGATATTGCGGCTATTGGGGTGGCTTATCAAATGCATGGTTTAGTACTTGTAAATAAGGAGCAACAAGCAATTCGAAACGCTATTATTTGGTGTGATAGTAGGGCTGTGACCATTGGCGAAAAAGCGTTTAATGAAATTGGTCAAGAAAAATGTTTACACCATTTACTTAATTCTCCCGGAAATTTTACAGCTAGCAAATTAGCTTGGGTCAAAGAAAATGAACCAACGATTTATGATAAAATAGATCTGGTAATGTTGCCTGGTGATTTTATTGCCATGAAGCTTACTGGTGAAATAACTACCACATCTTCCGCATTATCAGAAGGCATATTTTGGGATTATGCAAATAATGAATTTTCTAAAGACATACTACGCTATTTTGATTTTGATGCTACACTTTTTCCTTCTATACATCCGTTGTTTTCACCTCATGGATATCTCAAAGAAATAGTAGCTTCTAGATTATTACTAAAATCTGGCATACCAATTTCTTATAAAGCGGGCGATCAACCCAATAATGCATTTTCGTTAAATGTGCTGCATCCAGGCGAAGTTGCAGCAACAGCAGGAACGTCTGGAGTAATTTATGGAATTGGCAATGAATTGGCATATGATCAACAATCTAGGATTAATAGCTTTGCCCATGTTAATCATACCCATTCAGATAAAAGAATAGGAACATTGTTGTGCATTAATGGGGTAGGTATATTCAATCGATGGATAAAAAATATTTTCGGTACTCATATAGGGTATGATGGATTAAATAAAATCACCAAAGACGTACCTGCTGGCTCTGATGGATTGATGGCATTACCATTTGGTAACGGTGCAGAAAGAATGCTGAATAATAAAATAATTGGTGGACAGTTTATAGGGTTAGATTTTAATATTCATCAGGTTGCTCATTTGGCAAGAGCCGTGCAGGAAGGGATTGCTTTTTCTTTTAGGTATGGGCTAGACATTATGAGAGAAAATGGCATCAATCCATCTGTTATTCGAGCAGGCAAAGCCAATCTTTTTCTTAGTGATACTTTTACCCAATCATTTGCCAATGTAAATAATGTTGCAGTAGAATTTTACGATGGGGATGGTAGTTTTGGAGCAGCTATAGGCGCTGGTATAGGCGCTGGTATTTATAAAAATGAGGAAGATGCCATGCAAAATAGACAAGCAGTTAGTATGGTGGAACCAGCCGAGCATGGCTTATATGATGCATTGTACAAAAAATGGAAACAACGCTTAATGGATGAACTACATAAAAAACAATAGTAAAAACTTTTAATAAAACCAGTTTATTTTTAACCCTAATAATTTACAAAAGATGCAAATCATCACAGGAGAAAAAGAATTTTTTAAAGAAATTCCACAAATTAAATACGAAGGCAAAGACTCCGACAACCCACTGGCTTATAGATGGTACGATGAAAATAAAATAGTTGCTGGTAAAACCATGAAAGACTATCTCCGGTTTGCGTGTGCTTATTGGCACTCCTTCTGTGGAAGTGGTGCGGATCCTTTTGGAGAACCTACTCATTTGTTTGCTTGGGATGAGAAAAAAGATGCAGTAGAAAGGGCAAAAGATAAAGCAGATGCTGCTTTTGAATTCATTACAAAATTATGTCTTCCGTACTACTGTTTTCATGATGTAGATGTAGTTGATTATACCAATGATATTAAGGTAAATGATCAACGTTTACAAGCGTTAACCGCCTATTTAGGCGAAAAGCAAAAAGCCAGTGGAGTAAAACTATTATGGGGTACAGCTAATTTATTTTCTAATAGAAGATACATGAATGGAGCGGCAACCAATCCTGATTTTCATGTGCTCACTCATGGTGCTGCTCAGGTAAAAGCTGCATTGGATGCTACGATTGCACTGGGTGGAGAAAACTATGTTTTTTGGGGAGGTAGAGAAGGATATATGAGTTTATTAAATTCGAATATAAAAAGAGAAAAAGAACACCTTGCCAGATTTTTACATACTGCTAAAGACTATGCCAGAAGAAATGGATTTAAAGGATCATTCTTTATAGAGCCTAAACCTTGCGAACCTAGTAAACACCAGTATGATTATGATAGTGAAACTGTTATTGGTTTTTTACGTGAACACAATTTGTTGAATGATTTTAAATTGAATATTGAAGTTAATCATGCAACGCTGGCTGGTCATACTTTTACGCACGAGTTACAAGTGGCGGCAGATAATAATGTACTTGGAAGTATCGATGCCAATAGGGGCGATTATCAAAATGGATGGGATACAGATCAATTTCCTAATAATATCAATGAATTGGTGGAAGCCATGTTGGTGATTATTGAAGCAGGTGGTATCACTCAAGGTGGAATTAATTTCGATGCAAAAATCAGACGGAATTCAACTGATCCGCAAGATTTATTCTATGCCCATATTGGTGGTATAGATACATTTGCGAGAGCCTTGATTATTGCAGATACTATTTTACAAAAATCTGATTACAAAAAAATCAGACAAGACAGGTATTCCTCTTTCGATTCTGGTAAAGGCAGTGAATTTGAATCTGGAAAATTAACGCTGGAAGATCTTCGAACATATGCTATTGAGCATGGTGAACCAGCACTTGTAAGTGGCAAGCAAGAATACATGGAAAACATTATTAATCGGTATATCTGATAAGTTTTTATAATCCTTTAATTCTTTATTATATTGCTCAATCAATCAATTATTATGAATAAAATATTTTCGTTTATCGCTTTGATTATACTTTCAGTTAGTAGCGTCTCTGCCCAATCCGATCCTACTTGGATGCGGTATTCCGCAATTTCGCCAGACGGAAAAAACATAGTGTTTACCTTCAAAGGAGATATTTATAAAGTTTCCAGTTCTGGAGGAGCTGCTGTTGCTTTAACTATGCATGAAGCACATGATTTTATGCCTGTGTGGAGCCATGATGGTAAAACCATTGCTTTTGCTAGTGATCGTTTTGGCAACTTCGATATTTTTACTATTTCTGTTAATAGTGGGGAAGCAAAAAGAGTTACTTATCATTCAGCACAAGAATATCCATATGATTTTACCCAAGATGATAAGAATATCGTATTCGGATCTTCCAGAATGGATTTGGCAACTAACCGTCAATTTCCAACAGGGTCTATGCCCGAATTATATAGTGTTGGCGTTAATGGAGGCAGACCAACTCAATTACTTACAACACCAGCAGAAGATGTGAAAGTGAGTAAGGATGGCTCTAAGTGGATTTATCACGATAAAAAAGGAGGCGAAAATACTTGGCGCAAGCACCACACATCTGCTATTACTAGAGATATCTGGGTATATGATGTAAAAGCTTCAAAGCACACAAAAATCACCACTTTTAATGGAGAAGATCGTACCCCTATTTTTACTGATGGAGAAAAAGCCATGATTTTTTTAAGCGAAGAGAGTGGAAGCTTTAATATTCATAAAATGAATTTGTCTGGAGGAAAAAGTGAACAGCTAACTTCTTATAAAAAACATCCAGTTCGGTTTTTAAGTAGCTCTAATG
>JANOQC010000090.1:0-2294 GCA_031422175.1 Sphingobacteriia bacterium
CATGTTTTTTTGCACTGCAATACTTAAAAAAGCAATGGAAAATCCGAGGAATAAACTACCCGAATCGCCCATGAATATTTTTGCTGGATTAAAATTATAAATTAAGAAACCAAAAGAGGAACCAGCCAAAGCAAAGCCCATAGAAGCCAAATACATATCCCCATGCATATAACCCAGTACTCCTGCAATTGTGGCTACAATACCAGCAATACCTGCAGCCAGACCATCCATATTATCCAATAAATTCAGGGCATTGGTAATGCCAATAACCCAGAAAAAAGTAAGTGGAATTCCAGCCCATTCCAATAAACCACCACCAAAATAATAGCCATGATATATAAGCGCGAAAGTGCAAACCACTTGTCCAATCAATTTAACAATGGGTTTCACTTCTTTTAAATCGTCAGCTAAACCAGTTAAAAACATCACCAGGCTTGCAAAAAATATGATCCAGTTAATTTGAAAACTATTGGCTACAAACAATGCTATTGTAGAAGCAAAAAATATGGCAATGCCTCCCATGAGTGCAGTAGGCTTCTTATGCCAACGATCTGCACGAGGAGCCACCACCCAATTTTTTTTATTGGCAATTTTTATTAGCAGGGGGGTTGAAACAACCACAACAATAAAAGCAATCAATCCTGCACTAAATGGATCCATAAACCTTTACCATTAATTTTTTGAAGCCTGCACCAACACGTTATTTAGATCAACACCAAATTTTTGTGTTAGTATTCTTTTAATTCCATCTTCTACCGATATTAAGTCTCGCTGTAACACCATTTTCATTTTAGCTGTATCAGGTTGACGGCGTGTCATATCGCCTTCTGGTAAAGCATCTACATGAATTATTTTAGAAGATGAGTTGGTAATTTTTATTACGAATCTTGCCAATTCCAATACTGACATTTCTAATGAACTTCCAATATTGGCTACATCGTTCAAGAATAAATTCTTCTCAAAAATGTAGGCGGTTGCATCGATGTTATCGTCTATATAGCAGAAGGTTCTGGTTTGAGATCCATCTCCATAGATGGTAATATTAGTGCTAGACAAGGCTGCTTGAATAAATTTCATAATCACAAAATCGGCACTTTGTTGAGGCCCATAGGTATTGAAGAAACGGAAGATGGTGTACTCCAAACCATACTCTTTATAATAAGACCTGAAGAATGCTTCACCCACATTTTTAACGATGGCGTAAGGCAGTTTCGAATTGAGTGGAGTAGTATGTTCATTCTGTGGAAACTCAACAGGCTCTCCATATACTTCTGAAGAAGAAGAATAAAATACTCTTTTTACCCCTGTATTTTTTGATATAGATAAAATATGTTTAATACCCTCAATATCTCTCATCACTCCAAGCGGATTATCTAAAGTTCTTTTGACGCCCACCATGGCAGCATAATGGAATACAAAGTCAAATTGATGATTGAGCATAATGGCCGATAACTCATTCAACTCATTTACATCGGCTTTGATAAAGCTAAAATTGGGTAATTCTCGAGCAGGTAGTTTTTCTATAGAGCCAGTTAATAGATTGTCCACTACTACCACAAAATAATTGGAATTAGCTACCAACTTATGTGCCAATGCACTGCCTACATTACCGGCACCGCCAGTGATTAGAATTTTGGTCATGCCCGAAGTTAAGGAAAAATTAAGAAAGCAGCTGATTGTAAAGCTTTTCCATATCGTTTACCAGGCGATGATAGCTGAATTGTTGGGATACATGTTGCGCTGCATGTTGAGAGAGGGAATTGCGTAGGGAGGAATCATTGATCAATCGGAGTAATTGATCGGCAAAATCTTGCGGATCGAGGGAGGAAATCAATCCATTTTGTTGGTGTTTTACCACATCTGCAACTCCACCCACATTAGTACAAAGCACTGCCTTTTCAGCAGCCATGGCTTCGATGATGCTTACTGGAGTGCCTTCATTGATAGAGCTTAGGGCAACAATATCGGAGCCAGCATTGATATAATCAATGTCTTTACGCCAGGAAGTAAAGATGATAGACAGTCCTTTTTCTTTTGATAGTTGCTGTGTTTGTTCCATGAGTTCTCCATCACCCACAACAAAAACCACAAAAGGAATGTCGGTTTTGTCTTTTATTATTGAAAGCGCTTCAATAAATAGTGAATGATTTTTTACAGGAGCCAATCTACCAGTAATGCTAATCACCACAGTATCATCACTGATGCTATAAGATTCTCTGAAAGATTTTCTTTTAGCGGTTTGATCTATTTGAAATTTTGTTAAATCAAAACCCAAAGGAATTACATGAATTTTT
>JANOQC010000091.1:0-3962 GCA_031422175.1 Sphingobacteriia bacterium
GGCGTAGCTCAGTTGGTTAGAGCGTCAGTTTGTGGATCTGAAGGCCGGGGGTTCGAGACCCCTCGTTCTCCCATCATAAAACCTATAAGACCCTCGTTTTATAGGTTTTTTAAATTTAATCAATGAATTTGATCTACTTAATTCCTTTTATTTCTGCATTTATAGGCTGGTTTACTAATTGGATTGCAATTAAGATGCTTTTTCACCCAAAAGAGCCTAAAAAAATATTGGGAATTACTTTCCATGGAATTTTCCCAAAAAGACAAAAACAATTTGCAGAGAAATTAGGCAAATTGGTGAGTAATGAATTGCTTTCTTTTAATGATATTGAAGAGAAAATAAGCAACCCAGCCAATATTGCTAAATTAATGCCTTTTGTAGAATCGCATATTGATCATTTTCTTCGCGTAAAATTGGCGGAACAAATGCCTGTAATTAGCATGTTTATTGGTGATAAAACCATTAACCAGCTAAAAGAAGTCTTTATTACAGAATTAACGGAGCTATTTCCGGTCATTATGAAAAATTATATGAATAACCTCCAAGAAGACCTTGATTTGGAGAAAATTGTTACTCAAAAAGTGTCGGGCTTCTCCTCAGATAAGCTTGAACAGATTTTAAATGACATCATGTCTAAAGAATTCCGCTTTGTGGAAATTATTGGGGGTGTTTTGGGCTTTTTAATAGGGTTATTACAGGTTCTAATTACTCTTTTAGCTTAGTCACCGAAAAATAAAGTTCCAATTTTAAGATTTGAATCAAACTTTACCCATTCAAATTTGTCTTCTTACCGTTTGTATAAACCAAAGGTCATTCATCCGATTTCAGAAGCAATTTTACATTTATTAATAAAGTTTATTATGCGTAGTTTTTTAGTTCTATTAAGTTTTTCGTTGGTATGTTTAACTGCAACCGCGCAGTATCCAGGCATGGGCGGACGCCCAGGGGGTGCAGCTGGTGCCACTCAAAATACCAATATTGGTCATTTTTACGGAAAATTAGAAGATCCGAAATCCAAGAAAGGACTAGAATCGGTTACCGTTCAATTAAAAGGAAATAAGTTTGATACTGCTACAAAGAAAATGAAGGAATCTATTCTAGGAACAGTTATTACCAAAGCAAATGGCAATTTCAGTTTTGAAAACCTATCCTTATTCGGCAATTTTAAATTAACAATGAGCGCATTGGGTTACAAAACCTTAGAGCAACAAATTAATTTTGGTATCAAATTTCCACAGGCAGGCGAGGCAATGAATTTTCAAAAAATGGCTGCGCAAGCAGATAAAGACTTGGGAAATATTAAATTAGAAGAAGATGCTACTAATTTAGGAAATGTAACAGTAACTTCTTCTGGTAAGCCTCAATTTGAAATGGGTATTGACCGTAAAATTTTTAATGTAGACAAAAACTTGATGGGATCTGGTCAAACAGCTACTGAATTGATGAGAAATATTCCTTCATTAAATGTAGATATAGACGGAAATGTTACACTTAGAAATGCTGCCCCAACCATATTTATTGATGGTCGGCCTACTACCATAACCCTAGATCAAATACCATCTGATATTATAGATAAAGTAGAATTAATCACCAATCCTTCCGCTAAATATGACGCCTCAGGCGGTAACGCAGGTATTTTAAATATTGTTTTAAAGAAAAATAAAAAATCGGGATACAACGGTGGAATAAGAGCGGGTATTGATTCTCGTGGAATGCCAAACTTTGGTGGTGATATAAATTTACGCCAAAACAAACTAAATTTTACAGGAAGTGGAAACTTCAATCAACGTAAATCTATATCAGAAGGAATAACTGATCGAAATAATTTAATTACTCCTCCAAGCAATGTATATAATGTTACCAATTCCACCAATCTGGGATATTTTGCATCTTTCAGGGGTGGTCTAGATTATTTTGTAGACAACAGAAATACCATTTCAATTACTGCAAATTATGTTAATGGTGAATTTGACAATGAACAAGATCAACGAGTAGATTCAACGATAAATAAAGTGTTTACTTCATTCACAAATATTGAAACACTAAGTGCTTCCTATTTTGAAAACCTTGGAACACAATTAAGCTTTAAACACAATTTTGCAAAAAGTGGGCATACCATTTCTTCAGACTACAACTTCAATAGTAGTAAAAATGCAAATGAGTCTAATATAAATAACACTACGTATAATTTAAATAATGTTCAAAAAGGTATACCAATTATTCAAAGAGGTTTGGGAAATGGAAACAGCACCAACCATACTTTTCAATTAGATTATGAAAATCCATTATCAGACGATACAAAGTTTGAGGCAGGGGCTAGGGCTTCAATCAGAGATTTTTCCAATTTATTAGACCAGTACCGTTATTTCACTTCACTAAATGCTTTTGTACTTGTACCATCTATAAGTAATAAATACAAGTATACCGATCAAGTTTATGCTGCATACACAACCTATAGTTTTAAGGTTAAAAAATGGAGTTATCAATTAGGATTACGTGCTGAAAGTTCAAATTATTCTGGCACCTTATTAAATTCCAAAGGTGGAGATTCAGCCAATTTTAAAGTTGTTTACCCATTAAGTTTATTCCCTAGTGCATTCCTTACCTATAAATTAAATGATAAAGTAGACTACCAAATTAATTATTCAAGAAGAATTAACAGGCCTAATTTCTTTCAGCTTATGCCATTCCCAGATTATACTGATCCACAGAATATTAGTTTAGGTAATGCTGGTTTAAGACCTGAGTTTACTAACTCGTTTGAAATGTCTTGGAACAACGCCTACAAGAAAGGTTCTAATTTTTTAGCAACCGTATTCTTTAAACATTCCACAGACCTGATTACACGTTACGTGTATCGCGACAAGAATGCATTGGTACCTACCGATAGTGCTTTTTTCAGTACTTATATTAATGCAAATAGTGCTACTAGTTTTGGTGTAGAATTAACGGAAAAAACACCTATAACAAAGTGGTGGGAACTTACTATAAACTTTAATTTGTTCAATTCAAAAATTGATGCAAGTGTTCCTGGTCAACCTGATTTAGTGCAACAGCAATGGAGTTTTTTCACCAAGTTTAATAATACATTCAAAGTTTCAAAAGGATTATCTATTCAATTAAGTGGAGATTATCAAGGCAAAACGGTTCTTCCACAAGGTGGCGGCGGTGGTGGACGTGGCGGCGGTGGCGGCGGAATGATGTGGGGCGGTGGACCACAATCTGGAGCACAAGGGTATAATTTACCAAGGTACGCCATTGATTTAGCCATTAGAAAAGAATTTACTTGGAAGAATGGTAGAACTGGAAATCTAACATTGAGTATGAACGATATTTTCAGAACTCAATTATCACAGTCTTATTCAGAAAGTTCATTCTTTAATCAAACCAATCAACGTAGAAGAGATCCGCAAGTATTGCGCTTAAACTTTAGTTATCGTTTTGGTAAATTTGATGCAAGCTTGTTCAAAAGAAAGAATACCAAGGCAGACCAAGGTGGTGGAATGGACATGATGCAACAGTAATAGTTATTAAGTTATTGGAATAAAGCAAAACGGGGTAGTATAAAATCTACTCCGTTTTTTTATTGATTTTTTCCAGTGAGCATAGGAACAAAAGAAAATTCTTCAAAACTTTCCTCTTTAACAGTACCATCAATTAATTTGGTTAATCGCAACATTCGTTGAGCATCTCCCGCATCAACAGGAATTACCATCATTCCACCAATCTTTAATTGTTCAATTAATTTAGGGGGAATAAAAGGAGCAGCAGCAGTGATTATAATTTTATCAAATGGTCCGTATGTAGGAAGACCTTGAAATCCATCTCCATAAAAAAATTTAATATTGGGATATTGCTTTCTAAAAAAATAAAATAATTTTTGTTCGTCGAATAGTTTTTTTTGACGTTCTATGGTAAATACCATTTGAGTACCTAATTCAGCAAGTATGGTAGTTTGATAA
>JANOQC010000092.1:0-17923 GCA_031422175.1 Sphingobacteriia bacterium
GAAAATTTCCCGAATCCCCAGACACTTGCTAGGGCAGTTGTTGCGCTAATCGCAATAATGGCTAATCCGTTTTTCCAATTCATGGTTCTATTTAATTTAAAGTAATATTAGTCAAATTTTGTGCCTTTTTGATAACAAATAAACAAAGCTGTTTAAATTTCAGTTCACTACTACCACCATTTAACAAATGTTTTTAAATTCAGATCATTTTTTCAATCAATACCTATAAAAATGTTAATTTGAAAGTGCTTGTAAAAATGCCATAGTGTCTATACCATCTGCGTAATTGTTTAAACTTGGTTGTTGTGCTTTTCCAAATGGTAAATATCCATTGCCCACAATACATTGTATGGATTCATTCGCTTCAATAAGTTTTTTAATAGCTGATTCATGCTCATAAGTGTAATAGTTAATTTGACTAACTGGAGAAAATGGGGATTCATTTGGTGTAAGAATAACGGTATCATTATTCATATAAAATTTCCCTCCCATAATTAATAAAGCCAAATGGTAATCAAAATTGTGTTTGTATTTATGAAATTCCATCAATCCATTATACTTCTTTAATGCATTTAGTAAAGGAAGAAAATCATAGTTTTCCGGCACTAAAATCTGAGTTACATTTCTGCAGCCAAGCCCAAAAAAAAGCATGGTATCATCTGCTAATGCATCCAATTGATTGATTGATTCTGTGCCATCTAACACGGCTACCGATGTTCTGTTTTTCCTAATAATATTTGGGTATTTACCAAAGTAGAATTCGAAGTACCTACTCGAATTATTACTGCCTGTTGCAATATAAGCATCACAATTATTTAGTCTGTTTGCAAATGAAATATGGTTCTGAATGGATACTTCCCATTCATAGAGTTTTGCAACAATATGTTTGAGTAAAATTTCGTCCTTTGAGGATGGTTTAATCACCGCAATATGGCCACTCAAAAACACACACAATAAATCATGAAAGCCAACCAATGGGATATTTCCGGCCATTACAATGCCTACGTTTTTAGGTGTAGGAAATGTATTAGGAATTTGGTATTGATCAGCCCAATCTTGTAGAAATTCTTTTTTTAAAAAACAAGTTGCTATATTATTTACTGCTACTTCAATAAAATCAGGGATGAACCATTGATTTTCTCTGTATGCTTTTTCTTTAACAGAAGCCAATTCGGCATCTTTGCTAGTTAAATATTCACCTAATTTCAATAAAATATCAATTCGTTCTTGTAAAATCATTTGTCATTCGTATTTTTGAGAGTACAAATGTAATTTCACTCAACCAACAAACCCATTTTATATGGCAATCAAAATTACCGACGAATGTATCAACTGTGGAGCTTGCGAACCAGAATGTCCTAATAATGCCATTTACGAGGGTGGTGTAGAGTGGGCGATTTCTGATGGAACAACTGTAAAAGGCAGTTTTCAATTGCTTGATGGTAGTTTAGTAGACTCAAATACTCGTTTTGGGCCTGTCAGCTCGGATACTTATTATATTACTCCGAATAAATGCACTGAGTGCCAGGGATTTCATGAGGAGCCTCAATGTGCTGCAGTTTGCCCTGTGGATTGCTGTGTTCCAGACGATTTGTACAAGGAAACCGTAGAGGAGTTGATGGCAAAAAAAGCTAAAATGCACATATAGAATAGAAGTATTTTACAAATATTAAAGGGAAGAGATGAGTAATTTCTTCCCTTTTTTTAACTTCTTTATTACGCTTTCAATCCCAAACCATACTTGGTTCTCCTTATATTTGTTTTTTAAGCATGAATATGAAGAAAAAAGTTGCTTTAGTTACTGGTGGTTTAAGTGGTGAAGCTCAAATCAGCTACAAGAGCGCAATTACCGTTGGAAATAACCTCAATAGAGATCTGTACGAAGTATATAAGATAGATATTAATCCTTCAGGATGGTGGTACGAACATGAAAATGGCGAGAAGTCTGCAGTAAATAGAGATCATTTTACTATCAATAAGAATGGTATAACAATATCGTTTGATGTAGTATTATTGTGTATTCATGGTACACCAGGGGAAGATGGAAAATTACAAGGTTATTTTGACATGGTTGGCTTACCATATACTAGTTGTGATGCAGCTACATCTGCACTTACAATGAATAAACGTTTCACTGTTGCGGTAGCCGCTTTTGGTGGAATTCATGTAGCCCAATCCATGCATTTATTCAGTCATACTCCAATAGCGGCTTCCGTTGTTTTATCTCAATTAAAATTACCTTTATTTGTAAAGCCAAATAGTGGTGGAAGCAGTATCGGAATGAGCAAAGTAACTGATGCTGAGCAATTGGAAAATGCTATAACAAAAGCTTTTAAAGAAGATAGTCAAATATTGATTGAAGCGTTTATTAAAGGAAGAGAATTTACGATAGGTGTTTTTAAACAAGGCACAACAATTACAGTTTTGCCAATTACAGAAATTACAACTAGTAATGATTTTTTCGACTTTGAAGCTAAATACCAAGGTAAAAGTAAAGAGATTACCCCTGCTGATATTTCATTATTGATGAAAGACCAATTAAGTACAGCTGCTAAACATGTTTATGAAGTTTTAAATTGCAGAGGGGTGGTACGAATTGATTTTATTTATGATGAGCAACAACAAAAACCATTCATGTTAGAAGTTAATACCGTGCCCGGACAAAGTGAAGCATCTGTAATTCCACAACAAGTAAAAGCCATGGGTATGAGCTTAACTGATTTCTATACTGCAATTGTAGAACAAGCATTTAATTATTAAATCTATTATTTAAATTATTCCTTTGTTTAAATTCATCACTGATAAGCCACTTTGGGTAAATATTTTAGCTGGAATTGGAATTGTATTCTTAGTTATATTTTTGTTTTTTGGCAGCCTAGAATGGGTCACTGGATATGGTGAATACGAGAAAGTGCCTTCAGTTTCAGGACAGCATATTTTAGCAGCTCAAAAAATGTTAGAGGACAAAGGATTTGAAGTACAAATTCAAGATTCTGTTTATATAGACACTGTTGCGAAGCAAGCGGTTATCCGTCAAACTCCGGAGGCTGATGAAATGGTAAAAACTGGTCGAACGATTTATTTAACGGTGAACCGAATAATTCCACCTCAAGTGGAAATGCCAAATTTGGCAGGATTCTCCATTAGAAGTGCAGAAATGTATTTGCAAAGTATTGGTTTAAAATTGGGGTACACTACTTATCAGCCAGATATTGCTCGAAATGCAGTTTTGCAACAAATGTATAATGATGCAACCATTAAGCCAGGTACTAAAATTCCTATCGGGTCCATTATTAGTTTTGTGTTAGGAAGTGGAATTGGAATTGGCGAATACGATGTTCCAGATTTGATAGGAAAAACGTTGAATGATGTGAAAAGTATTTTATCCTCAATTAGTGTGAATATTGGCTCTGTAATTGCAGTTGGGAATATTAAGGATACTGCAACGTCTTTTGTTATTATGCAAAGCCCTAATATATTTTCTGGTGCATTAGGGGCTAATGGAGAAAAATTGCTCAATAAAATTAGACAAGGCCAAATGATGGACTTATATATCAGTGATGAAGCGCCTGTAAAAGACACTACAAAATCAATCACCATACAATAATTATTATATGCAGACAATTACAGTAGATGAGCTAAATGCTAAGATTAATGCTGGAGAAAAAATAAATTTAATTGATGTAAGAGAGCCACATGAACACGCTGAATTTAATATTGGAGGTTTACTTCACCCCTTGGGTAAAATTCAAACCATGCAATTGGACGAAATAGAGGAAATGAAAAATCAACCAATTTATGTGTATTGCAGAAGTGGTAATAGGAGTGGGCAAGCTTGTTTAATTTTAGCAACTGCAGGATTTGATAATACAATCAATGTGGTTGGAGGTATGCTGGCTTGGCAAGAAAAAATAGCTAAATAGTATTTTTAAATGATTAGGAATATTCTCACTGCTTGGTTCTTATCTTTTTCTATTTTATCAAATGCTACTACTATTAGTGGAACTATTCGTTCTGCAAATGAAAATAAACCATTGCCTTTCTCTTCCATTTTAATAAAAGGTAGTACCAAAGGCGTTTCGGCTAACAAAAACGGATTTTATACAATTAACTTAGAGGCAGGTTTTTATACGTTGGTTTGTCAATTTGTAGGGTATGCCACTATAGAAAAAAAAATAAAAATAGAGGCTGAATCAATTGTAATTGATTTTGATTTAACGCTAAGACAATACGATTTAAAAGAGGTGTTGGTGATAGCAGGTGGAGAAGATCCTGCATATGCAATTATCAGAAAAGCAATTGCTGGGAGAGAAGCGCATTTAAGTGAAATAAAACAGTTTAGTTGCGAAGTATATATTAAAGGACAATTACAATTGCGTAATTATCCCAAATCTTTTTTTGGGCAGAAAGTAGATTTTGAAGATGGAGATACCAGCAAGCGTAAAATGCTTTTTCTTTCAGAAACAATTGCTAAATATTCTGTAGAAGAACCTAATAAGAGAAAAATTGAAGTAATCTCAACAAAAGTAAGCGGGAGGAGCGATGGGTTTGGATTTAGTAACCCACAAATTATTTCTTTTTACGAAAATACTATTTCCATTGGAAGAAGTTTGAATCCGCGAGGATTTATTTCGCCAATTGCCAATAATGCATTGAATTATTACAAATATAAATTTGAAGGTACTTTTTTTGAATTTGGAAAAGAGGTGAGTAGAATTAAAGTAATACCTAAGAGGGCTTATGAACCCTTGTTTTCGGGCTATATCAATATCAGTGAAAATGATTGGCGTATTCAAAGTGTAGATTTGAAATTGTTGAAAGAGCAACAAATGCAGCTCTTAGACACTTTGGTTATACAACAAAACTATGTTCCTGCAGGTAATTATTGGGTCATTAAAAATCAAGTGATTTATCCATCCGGCAAGTTCTTCGGTTTTGATTTTTTCGGAAATTTTTTGCAAGTGTATGATCAATTTAATTTAGAGCCAACTTTCAAATCAAAATATTTTGACAATACTATTTTGAAATTTTATGATAGCTCTAATAAGAAAACAGCAGCTTATTGGGACAGTATCAGACCACTTCCTTTATTAATAGAAGAATCACGTGATTATCAAAAAAAAGATAGTTTAGAGCAAGTTAGAAAAGATCCCAAATATTTGGATTCGTTAGATAAAAAGAACAATAAAATTTCATTGGTAAAATTATTGTTAACTGGCTATTCTTATGAGAAACAAAAAAATAAAAACAGTATTAGCTTCGATCCAATTATTCAATCATTGAATTACAATACAGTGGAAGGTGGGGTGATTCAATTTAGTCCATCATTTAGTAAAAGATATGAAGGGCGAAAATCCATTTCTATTAAACCAGAATTTAGATATGGTTTTGCTAATGGTCACTTCAATCCTAGTGTTGCATTCAACTATAATTTTGGTAAAAAATATTTGCAGTCTTTTTCTATTGCAGGGGGAAGAAAAATTTTGCAATTCAATAATGCCGAACCAATTACTGAACGAATTAATTCTTTATATACATTAACTGCTGAGTATAATTATTTTAAAATTTATCAAGCAGATTTTTTTAGAGTTGGGTATTCACAAGGTGTAGGAAGTGGAATAAACCTAAATGCTAATTTTCAATTTCAAAATAGGTATGCATTGAATAATTTAGCAGATATGACCACTTGGTCAGACAAATCAAACAGAAATTTCACGCCAAATTTTCCAACAGAACTTACCAATACACAAATGGTAAATCACCAAGCAGCAATATTAACAGTAGGTATCACTTGGAGGCCAGGGTCTAAATATGTAGAATATCCTGATCGTAAAGTAAATATTGGTTCAAGGTATCCTACTATTAACGCAAATATTACGTTAGGTATCAAAGGACTATTCGGAAGCGATGTAGATTATAACCGATGGCGTATCAGCATTAATGATGAATTGAACCTTAAACTTTACGGAAGACTTAAATATAATTTAATTGCTGGAGGATTCCTTAATTCCAACAAAACATTTATTCCAGACTACCATCATTTTTTAGGAAACCAAACTGCTTTTTCTGCTAATTTTCTAAACAGTTTTCAATTGGCAGGGTATTACCGATATAGTAATACGGCTTCTTTCAATGCGGCTGCTCATATTGAACACCATCTAAATGGATTTATCAGCAATAAAATACCAGGGTTCAAAAAACTCAATTGGTTTTTTGTAACAGGCGCAAATGGGCTAACTATTAATAATGGCACTAATTATATAGAATATTTTATAGGGTTAGAAAATATTTTCAAAATCATGCGAATTGATTTTGTACAAGGATTTGAACAAAATGGGTTAAAACCAAGTGGGTTCAGGTTTTCTGTGCCATTATTTCAATAATCGGTAACTTTGTAATGAATTTTTGTTGCTCTGCAAGCAGCGCTTAAAATTGTATGTAATGGGTGTATTACACAATCGGGTCTCCAATAAGGAGTTGAAAGATCTTTTGATGAAAGAATCATTCAAAAGAACAACTATTAGTTTTTATAAATACTTATCTATTCAAAATCCACAGCAGTTTCGCGATGATTTATATAAATTATTAAATAACATAAAAGTGTTTGGCAGAATTTATATTGCCAAGGAAGGGATTAATGCACAATTGAGTGTACCTGATCATCAACTGGAAGCTTTTCAACTTATTCTGCAAAATCACAATGGCTTAGAAAATCTCCGCCTCAATATTGCAGTAGAAGATCCTAATGGTTTAAATGATGAATTTAAGCAAGGAAAAAGTTTTTGGGTGCTGAAAATAAAAGTGCGTGATAAAATTGTAGCTGATGGAATTGAAGATCCGAATTTTTCTATGGAGAAAAAAGGAAAATACGTGAATGCTGCTAAGATGAATGAAATGTTGAAGGATGCTAATACTGTAGTAGTGGACATGAGAAATCATTACGAGTTTGAAGTAGGGCATTTTGAAAATGCATTGGAAATTCCTTCTGATACTTTCAGGGATCAGCTACCTATGGCAGCTGATATGCTTAAAGGAAAAGAAGATAAAAATATCATCATGTATTGCACAGGAGGAATTCGATGCGAGAAAGCAAGTGCTTATATGTTGCATCAAGGTTTTGAAAATGTGTATCACTTAGAAGGAGGAATCATTCATTATTCTAAAGAAATTAAAGAACAACAATTGCCCGCTAAATTCATTGGAAAGAATTTTGTTTTTGATGACCGTTTAGGAGAGCAAATTACCGAAGATATCATTGCCCATTGTCATCAATGTGGAAAGCCCTGCGACTCGCATACCAATTGTAAAAACGATGGCTGCCATTTGTTATTCATTCAGTGTAATGTCTGTGCCACTCAATTAAAAGGATGTTGTAGTATTGAATGTTTGGACACAATTCATTTGCCTAAAGAACGTCAAGAGACAATTAGAAAAGGAATTGATAAAGGGCAAAATATTTTCAATAAAAGTAAAGCAAGACTCAGGCCTAAATTATCAGAATTATTAAAGTCTGGGGATCGATCAACTAATGGGTAATGAAATCAAAGGATTTAGCGCATTAATAATTCTTTCCTGCGTTATTTCTTCAGAAAGCGATTCTGGAATAAATTTTTTACCTATTACTTTTTCATACAATTCAATATAACGTTGGCTGATGGTATTTACCCATTCATCAGACATCGCAGGAACGGTTTGGTTTTCTTTTCCCATGAAATTATTTTCGATGAGCCACTCTCTAACAAATTCTTTACTTAACTGTTTTTGACGTTCGCCATTTTTTTGTCTTTCCTCAAATTCCTCCCCATAAAAATACCTGGATGAGTCTGGAGTATGAATTTCATCCATCAAATAAATTGTATCTCCTATTTTGCCAAATTCATATTTAGTATCTGCTAAAATTAGTCCTTGTGCTGCTGCAATAGATTTACCTCTTTCAAATAATTGTAAAGCATAATTTTCCAGTTGATCCCATTCATTCTCAGTTGCTAATCCTTGAATTATAATTTCAGCTTTTGAAATATCTTCATCATGACCTTCAGCTGCTTTTGTAGATGGAGTAACTATTGGAATAGGGAAAAAATCATTCTCTAATAAACGATCAATCATTGTTACTCCGCATATAATTCTTTTACCAGATTGGTATGTTCTCCAAGCATGCCCAACCAAATTACCCCTCACTACCATTTCTATTTTAAATGGAATACATTTCTGGCCAATAGAAACATTGGGTGCAGGATTAGCAATTAACCAATTTGGACATATATCAGCTGTTTTATGCAACATATAAGCAGCAATTTGATTCAATACTTGTCCTTTAAACGGGATAGTTCTTGGTAGAATTACATCAAATGCTGAAATACGATCACTGGCTATCATTACTAACCAGTTATCTTGGATAGAATAAACATCTCGAACTTTTCCTTTGTAAAAATCAGTTTGTTGTGGGAAGTGAAAATTTGCCATTTAACAAAATTAATTGGAGAATATGCTTTTAAATACCCTAAAACAGTATTTTTTTCCACAAAATGAACTTGAAATATTGAAAATTAAATTTTTACAATTACTTAACATATACTAATTTGCCTAATATTATAAATAAAAATTGCCAATATGAGAAGATTACTAGCCCATTTAGGTATAGTGTTGTTTGCAACTGCGCTTAGTATAACAGCCATTGCACAACAGTCTACAACAGTTTCAGGAACTATTAAAAACGGTAAATCAAAAGAATTGCTATCTGCAGTAGCCGTTTCTGTAAAAGGAGGAACTGCCGGAACTTATAGTGATGATAAGGGTATTTTCAAGTTTTCTACTGCGCAAAAACTACCATTCACTTTAGTTATTTCTTCTGTTGGATATGCATCTAAGGAAGTAGTAATTAAAAGTAACAATGAAAATATTTCAGTTGATTTGGAAACTTCATTCACTTTAGGTGATGAAATTGTTGTTTCTGCTTCAAGAGTTCCGGAAAGAATTTTAGAATCACCAGTCTCTATTGAGCGTTTGAGTGCTGCTGCTATTCGCAATGCACCTTCTGCAAATTATTACGATTTAATCGCAAGCTTGAAAGGAGTAGACGTTGTTTCTGCGAGTTTAACTTTTACCAGTATTGGTACTAGAGGTTTTAATAGTAGTGGTAACACTCGTTTAAACCAAATTGTAGATGGGATGGATAACCAAGCGCCAGGTCTTAACTTTTCAGTAGGTAATATTACTGGTGTTACTGAGTTAGATGTAGACAATATTGAATTACTCCAAGGTGCTTCTTCTGCATTGTATGGCCCAGGTGGTACAAATGGTACATTATTAATTAATAGTAAAAATCCGTTCAAATACCAAGGGCTAAGTTTTCAAATTAAACAAGGAGTAAACCATATTGATAGTAAACAGCGTCCTCGTGCTGCTTATTATGATTGGAGTGTGCGTTGGTCTAAGAAAATCAATGACAAGTTTGCCTACAAAATCAATGCTCAGTTTGTACAAGCGCAAGACTGGACTGCTAATAACGAGAGCAATTATTTAAGATCCCCACTTTCTGCCAATCCAAATGGAGAAGTAAAAGGAGGATTTAGGGGTAATGATCCGAATTTTGACGGTGTAAATATTTATGGAGATGAAACTAGTAATGATTTAAGTGCAGCTTTCAGAGGAGTAATTACAACAAATCCTGTTTTAGCAGCTTTACCGGTTACTGGCGGTACTTTCTTGGTTCCATCTGCAGGTGTACTAGGCTTTTATGCCAATCAACCAACATTTGTTTCAAGAACTGGTTATAGTGAAAACCAAGTTGTTGATCCTACAACATTAAATTTTAAGTTCAATGCTGCTTTACATTATAAAATTAATGATAAAGTTGAAGCTATTTTAGCGGGAAACTGGGGAACTGGAACAACAGTGTATACAGGCGTAGACCGTTACTCTATTAAAGATTTCACACTAGGTCAATATAAAGCGGAGTTAAAAGCTAAAAACTGGTATGTAAGAGCTTATACAACTCGCGAGAACTCAGGTAGTTCTTACGCTACTGTTACTACAACCCGTTTGTTTAATGAAGCTTGGAAGCCAAGTGCTACTCAATGGTACCCACAATATGTTGGGTCATTAGTAAACACTGCAACTGGAATTTATGCTCAATCCGCTGTTCCAACCTACAATGCTGCTATAGCATCTGGTCTTACACCTGCACAAGCAAATGCCGCTGCACGAAATGCTGGAACAAATGCTGTTGGAAACAATAATTTGATTCCACACAATATTGCTCGTGGTGTTGCTGATCAAGGCAGACCAACTACCAATATTATGAATAATCCTTTATTTCAAGGAGTTGCAGGTTTGCCTATTTCCAGTGGTGGAGGACAATTTCTTGATAGAACTAAATTATTGGCTTTTGATGGTCAATACAATCTTACAGAAGATTTAGGATTGGCTAAAAACGGTACTGATATCTTAGTTGGAGGTAACTGGCGTCAATTTCAGTTGAATTCTAATGGTACAATTTTTGCTGATACTGCTGGCCCTATCAAAATCAATGAAACGGGTGCTTACTTGCAGATTTCTCAGAAATTTCTTGGAGATCGTTTGAAATTGACTGCTTCTGGCCGTTACGATAAAAACACCAATTTTAAAGGTCGCTTTACTCCAAGAGTTTCTGCGGTAGTTAAATTGGCTCAAGACCACAATCTTCGTTTTTCTTATCAAACAGCCTATCGTTTTCCAACTACTCAGAACCAATGGATTAACTTGAATACAAGTCAAGGTCGTTTAATGGGTGGATTACCTGCACTAAGAGATTTCTATAATTTCCAAGGAAATCCTGTTTATACTGTACCAAGTGTACAAGCATTTGGAGCTAGTGCATTAGCAGGGGCTCCTAATCCAGCATTGTTACAAATTCAACAGTTTGGAGAATTAAAGCCTGAGTCTACAACATCTTTTGAAGTTGGTTATAAGGGTTTGATTGCAAAAAAATTATTAATCGATATTTATGCATACCAAGCTAAGTATGAAAATTTCTTAGGTGGCGTTAATGTAATTCAGCAAAAAGCTGGTTTACCTTCTAGCTTATTCAACTTATTGAATGGTGCTACAAGAAATGCTTACAGTATCACAGTTAATGCGCCTGGAACTGTAAATGTTACTGGTTGGGGAGCTTCTGCTGAATATATGTTGCCTATGAATTTCTCTGTAAACGCTAATGTATATTCTGATGTGATTGGTGATTTGCCTGTAGGATTTGTTTCTTATTTCAATACTCCAAAAACCCGTTTTAATGGTGGGTTTAGCAATAGCGGTTTTGGAAAAGACAATCGTTTTGGATTTAATGTATTGTACAGATGGGTAGATAATTTCTTGTATGAAGGAACATTTGCAACTGGTCAAGTACCTTCTTATTCAACAGTTGATGCTCAAGTGAACTATAAATTCCCTAAATCTAAGTCTATCTTGAAAATTGGTGGTACCAATATTTTCAATAAGTATTACTACAATGGATTTGGTAATGCTCAAATTGGTGGATTGTATTATGTGAGCTTTGGTTGGAACGTATTTTAGTATATCGAAGGATATGTAAGTATATAATCCCTTTCTGGTTTTCCAGGAAGGGATTTTTTCGTTTTATATTGCAATATGGGCTATTTTTGTGCACATTAAAAAAAACAGAATTACTATGCGTTCAATAGCTTTTAGAGAAGCCCTTCGAGAGGCAATGTGTGAAGAAATGCGAAGAGATGATAGAGTGTTCTTGATGGGTGAAGAAGTAGCAGAATACAATGGTGCATATAAAGTAAGCCAAGGTATGCTTGCAGAGTTTGGGGAGAAAAGAGTTATAGATACGCCAATTGCAGAGTTAGGATTTACTGCTGTTGCAGTAGGAGCTGCTCAAAGTGGTTTGCGTCCGATTGTTGAATTTATGACATGGAACTTTGCTGTTTTAGCTTTGGATCAAATTTTAAATACTGCATCAAAAATGTTGGCTATGAGTGGTGGGCAAATTAGTTGCCCGATTGTTTTCAGAGGGCCAAACGGAAGTGCAGGTCAATTGGGTGCTCAACACTCTACGGCATTCGAAAGTTATTATGCCAATATACCAGGATTAAAAGTGGTTTCACCATCAAATGGGTATGATGCAAAAGGCTTATTGAAACAAGCTATTCGTTATGAGCAAGATCCTGTTATGTTTATGGAAAGTGAAGTAATGTATGGAGATAAATGTGAGGTGCCTGAAGAAGAATATTATATACCCCTTGGTAAAGCAGATGTGAAAAGACAAGGAAGAGATATAACAATTGTATCTTATAATAAAATGATGAAAGTGGCATTAGGTGCTGCAGCAGAATTAGAAAAAGAAGGCATCAGTGCTGAAGTGATCGATTTAAGAACAATCCGTCCATTGGATTGGATGACAATCTTAGAAAGTATCAAAAAAACCAATCGCTTGGTAATTGTAGAAGAGCAGTGGCCATTTGCATCTATTTCTTCAGAAATCACTTACCGTATTCAAAAAGAAGGGTTTGATTATTTAGATGCCCCTATTCGCCGAATTACAAGTGCCGATGCTCCAATGCATTATGCGCCCAATTTAACGGCTTTGGCTATGCCTGATGTTAGTAGAACGGTAAAGCTGGTAAAAGAAGTAATGTACACGAAAAAATAACTGTGTTTAAAAATTGTGTTTTCATTTTCTTGAGCTGTTTGATGTTTCTCTCAGCGATAGCGCAGTCCGATACAATTAATTTTCAAAATGATTCCATATTAAATGAGGTAATAGTTACCGCATTTAATGCAAATGGTCGCTGGAAAGAAGTTCCAGGTTCTATTGCATTGGTTTCTTCAAAAGATTTAGCTTTCTATTCCTCTGCATCTTTTGTTCCTATACTGAATAGTTTACCAGGAGTTAGAATGGAAGAAAGATCCCCAGGGAGTTATAGGGTTTCTCTTAGAGGAAGTTCATTGCGTGCACCTTTTGGAGTTAGGAATTTAAAAGTTTATTGGAATGAAATTCCACTTTCCGATGCTACTGGCAATACCTATTTGAATCTTATGGATATTCAATCTGTAAATCAAGTAGAAATAGCAAAAGGACCAGCATCAAGTATGTATGGAACTGGAACAGGGGGAGCCATATTATTCAATAAGACGCTTCGTTTTTCAGACTCATTAATGCATGCTTTTAAGATTGGCTTTTCAATTGGTTCATTTGGGCTAAATCAAAAACAAGGAGAATGGTTGGTGGGTAATAAAAAATTCAGTTCTTCCCTTCAATTTAATAGATTGGTTTCTGATGGATACAGAGAACAATCTTTTCTGCAAAAAAATGGACTGGTTTGGCAAACAGCTATACAATCAGGGAAAGGAATTTTTAATACCCTGTTTTTTTTCACCGATTTGAGTTACGGAACACCTGGTGGAATTAATCAATCTCAAATGCAACTTAATCCACAATTGTCTCGTCAACCAACAACTACATTGCCTGGAGCAATTCAACAAAAATCAGCTGTTTATAACCAAACATTTTTTGGAGCAATTAGTCATAAATATCAATTCAATCTGCGCAATAGTATTAAATGGTTTGTTTCACTTAATCGAACTTCTTTTAAAAATCCTTTTATAACTAACTACGAACAAAGGAATGAAACAAATATAAATATGGGATTACAACATATTTATTTGCCATTCAATTCCAATAAAAATATTCAATGGATAAATGGGGTAGAATTATTATTGAATGAGTCTGTTATAAATAATTATATCAATAATTCTGGTATTGCTGGAGAAACAATTTCTAAAGATTTTATTTATAGCAAACAACAATTTTTATTCTCTCAATTAAAATTTATTGTAGCTAATAAATTAACCCTTACTGCTGGGTTCAGTATCAATAGCCAGTTGTATGATTATAAAAGATTAACTGATCCACAACCTACTTTCAATACTAGAAAAATCAATGCACCATTTGTTCCAAGATTTTCATTGACCTACCCAATTGGAAAAAATCTTTTCATTTATACAGTAGTAGCAAAGGGGTTTTCATCGCCCAGTTTAGCAGAAGTAAGACCTTCTGACGGAAATTTTTATCCTTTTTTAGAAGCAGAAAAAGGTTGGAACATAGAAGCAGGAGTAAAAGGAAATTTCTTTGAAAATAAAGTATTTATTGATTTGTTATTTTATCGTTTCAAATTAGATGATGCAATTGTGAGAAGAAATGATATAGCTGGTGCTGAGTATTTTATAAATGCGGGATCCGCATTGCAAGAAGGTGTAGAGGTACAAATTAAAAATAATTTAGTTAACCGAAAAAATGGAATAGTTCAAAAAATCTCTATCAATGGTTCATTTAGTTATCAGCCTTATCGTTTTTTAGAATACCAACAAGGAATTAACTCATACAATGGCAATGCAATTACTGGAGTACCGAAAACGATTGCAGTTATTGGGTTTCAAGCGCTTTTTGTAAAAGGATTTTATTTAAATGCATCAATAAATGCAACAGGAGAAATTCCGTTGAATGATGCCAATACAATTTTTGCAGCAAATTATCAATTAGTGCAAGCAAAATTGAGTAAATTGATTCATTGGCGAAAAAATGAATTGGATATTTTTATTGGTGGTGATAATTTATTAAATCAATTGTATAGCCTTGGAAACGATATTAATGCTGCAGGTAATCGGTATTTTAATCCTGCTCCTACAAAAAATTATTATGTAGGCATTCGAATCGGGTTTCAATGATTAACTTAGCCTTCAAATAATTCTATGGCATCTATATTAATTATCGACGACGAAAAAGCAATACGTAATGTATTAAAAGATATTCTTTCCAATGAAGGATACACGGTAGAAGAAGCAATTGATGGGGAAGAGGGGTTGAAAAAATTTAAAGCTGGTAATTTTGATTTGGTGTTATGTGATATTAAAATGCCCAAATTGGATGGTATAGAATTCTTACAAAAGGCAAAAGATTTTCATTCTGAAACGCCTATAATCATTATAAGTGGACACGGTAATATTGAAACAGCGGTTGATGCTGTAAAAAAAGGTGCTTTTGATTATATTGCTAAACCTCCAGATTTAAATAGACTTTTGATAACCTTAAGAAATGCGCTTGACCAAACTTCTCTTGTAAAAGAAACCAAAGTATTAAAGAGAAAAGTTGCAGGTGTCCAAGAAATTATAGGAAATAGTCAGCCCATTATTCAAATTAAAGAAACCATCGAAAAAGTTGCCCGAACTGATGCTAGGGTTTTAATTACCGGCGAAAATGGAACTGGTAAAGAATTGGTGGCAAGATTGCTTCACGAAAAAAGTGATCGATCAAACGGTCCTATCATTGAAGTAAATTGTGCAGCTATTCCTGGTGAATTGATTGAAAGTGAATTATTCGGACATGAAAAAGGTTCTTTTACTTCTGCCATTAAGCAGCGCATAGGTAAATTTGAACAAGCCAACGGCGGCACTTTATTCTTAGATGAAATAGGTGATATGAGTTTAAGCGCACAAGCAAAAGTTTTGAGGGCATTGCAAGAAGGGAAAATAGTGAGGGTAGGTGGTGATAAAGAAATTAATGTGGATGTAAGAGTAATAGCTGCAACCAACAAAGATTTATTGAAGGAAGTTGCCGAAAAAAATTTCCGATTGGATCTGTACCATCGATTAGGTGTAATCTTAATTCATGTTCCTTCTTTAAATGAAAGAAAAGCAGATATTTCTATACTTGTAGATCATTTTTTAGAACATATTGCGGCTGAATATAGGCAAGCAATAAAAACAATTTCTCCACAGGCTGTAGAAGCCCTTCAAAATCATAATTGGACTGGGAATATTCGCGAACTTAGAAATGTTGTTGAACGCTTAATTATTTTATCTGGGAAGGAAATCACTGCAAAGGATGTTAAAAGCTATATTTAGCAAAACATTTTGTAATAAATGAGCACTTTGTATACTAATAGAATATTTTTACTTTATAAATAGACATTATGGGATTATTGCTTTTTGTTATTGGGATTATTGGATGGCATATTGGTTTGTATGGGATGTTTAAAAAAGCCGGAATTGAGCCTTGGAAAGCATTGATTCCTTTTTACAATACATGGTTGATTGTTCAAAAATCGGATATCAAGCAATATTGGTTTTGGTTTCAGCTTATACCAATTGCTGGCCAGTTTATTACTATTTGGATTACCATCATTTTTGTAATGAATTTTAAAAAAGTGTCTATTTTAGATCATGCAGCAACTGTTTTAATTCCATTTATTTATTTTCCTTATTTGGGGTTTTCTCAAAAAGCAAAATATTATGGTCCTGAGTCTCTTAAATTATATTACAAACCTGCTTCAAGAGAATGGATTGATGCTGGAGTTTTTGCAGTTGTTGCAGCAACATTAATCAGAACATTTGTATTTGAAGCCTATGTTATTCCAACAGAGAGTATGGAAAAAACACTATTGGTAAATGACTTTTTGTTTGTGAGTAAAATGACTTATGGTGCAAGAATTCCACAAACACCTTTGTCTTTTCCTTTTGTTCACAATACAATGCCTTTCTCACTTACAACAGCTTCTTACATTAAAGAAGTTCAAATTTCTTACAAACGATTACCATTAATTAATGAAATAAAAAGAAATGATGCGGTAGTTTTTAATTTTCCAGCTGGCGATACCATCATTAATTTACCTGACTTTGGAAGTAAAATTACTTATTATGAAGTTTTAAGAAGTAGTCAGTATAAAGGCAATAGAGATGCTTTAATGGCTGAATATCCATTACTAGTTCATCCAATGGATAAAACAGACAATTATATAAAGCGATGTGTAGGTGTTGGCGGGGATATTATTCAAATTAAAAATGCAGCATTATTTGTAAACAATCAACCTGCATTTGAACCTGCAGGTGCTCAAACAGAATATATTGTAACTACAAATGGAACAGGATTTGGAGATGATTTTTTGCAAAATGAATTGGGTATTGATCCAGAAGATACGAAAGGACAATTTTCTCAGGGGCCAGATAAATTTACCTTTGTTTTTAATATGACTGCTAGCGAAGCTGCAAAAGTAAAAGCGCAACCAAATGTAGTTTCCATGGTAAAATATGTAGATACTCATGTTGGTATGTTTTTTCCGAATGATGATGCCAATCATCCTTGGACTTTAGATAATTATGGGCCAATTAAAATTCCTAAAATAGGAGAAGCCATTACGGTAGATGCAACAACTATAGAAATGTATAGAAGATTGATTACTGTTTATGAAAAAAATAAATTAGAAGAAGTTAATGGTAAGTATATCATTAATGGAAAGGAAACCAATACTTATATTCCTAAGCTTAATTATTATTGGATGATGGGAGATAATAGGCATAGAAGTCAAGACAGTCGATTCTGGGGTTTTGTTCCAGAAACACATGTTGTAGGAAAAGCTTCCTTAATTTGGTTCAGTTGGGATAAAGGTCCTAGATGGAAGCGCATATTTAAAGTAATCAATTAATAATTGTATCTTCAATAACCGAAAGGGTCCTCCCGGCTATATAGCTTGGAGGGCTTTTTTGTCTAAACAAAGATTGAGTATGAAGCAGAAAGAAGTACATTTTGTTTATGCCGTTTTCGATTCAATTAATAGCCTCGATAAAGAGGATGCTTCCCTTTTAGAGAAAGCAAGAAATATTACTTCTACAGCATATGCGCCTTATTCCAATTTTCAGGTAGGTGCTGTTGCAATGTTAAAAAATGGAGTAACAGTGAATGGTAGTAATCAAGAGAATGCAAGTTACCCTGTTGGTTTGTGTGCTGAAAGGGTTTTACTATCAGCTGTGTCCTCTTTATACCCCAATTCAGCCATTGATTGCATAGCTATTAGCTATCACAATTTAAATGGGGATAGTGCTAGACCAATTTCACCTTGTGGTATATGTAGGCAAAGTTTATTGGAAT
>JANOQC010000093.1:0-8262 GCA_031422175.1 Sphingobacteriia bacterium
GTAGTAATGTCTATACCTTGTCTGATACTTTTGCCACTAGGTTCAATAATACCTTCATCGCCTACATACACAAATTCCTGATCCAATAGTAATTGCCAAGCTGCAATGGTAATGATGGTTTTACTGGTTGGTTTAAATACAATTCCCAAATCGCTACCATAAGCTGCTGGTAATATTTCTCTTCCTTCATTGGCAACAACTACCCTTGTATCATTACTATGAAATCCTTTCCCTGTTTTTATAAAAACCTGTACTTGTTGGTTAATGGTATATTGAATATTTAGTTTGGGGCTAAGAATGGATTTTTGTTGAGATGGGTTTTGCGGAACACTCAAATGATCTTTATAATTAAAATGAAAATAATCCAATCTAAGCCCTGCATTGATTAACCATTTGCCGCTGCTTATTTCCTGCTGAACAAAACTAAATGCATTCGTTTCTAGAATATCGCCCAATTGAACATTATTTAAAAATACTCTTTTTACAGTATTGGCTAATTGACTATTTGAAATTGCATCATGTCTAAAACCAATACCGTACACCGATTCAATTTTTGTATTACCCCAAAAATGCTGCTTCGAATAATTACCTGTATAGCCAATGATATTTCTCGATTCGGCTTGTTGAATGGCATCTCCATTCACTGAATCATTTAAGTAAAAACTGAAATTTGAATATAAGTTAAAATCATAGTTGGTATAATACAATTGATTGTTGAAATTACCCCCATTTTTAAATTGATGTTTAAGAATTAAGTTGGCATTTTGTCGTTGGGTATTACCTCCTTCAGAAGGATCAATGCTTCCAAAACGATCAATCATGCCATTTTCTAATGCCCTTGAAGGAATTTGTCCGCTCGCATTCCATTTACTTTTAAAGGTAGATAAACTCAAACTCAATTGTGTGTTTTGGGTAATACTTAAATTGTATTTCCCAAAAATATTATAGCGATTAAAATTTTGGGGATAGATAGTAGGTCCATCAGTATAATTATATTCTGCAGCTATATAAGCACTTTGGAGATCCTTATCTTTTTTGAATAAATCGATCATTGCCAATCCTCTTGTGCTATTAAATTGGCCTCTTTCAACTTGAATTCTACTTTTCGAAATATTTTTATAAGTTCCAAAAGCAACATAGCCTGCAGTATTTAAATTTCCATGTTCTGTATAATAAGGACCTGCACCAAAATTAATATTATTCACCGTTTCTGGAATAATGAAATGGGCATCTGCATATCCCTGCCCATGCGCATGACTCACCATATTCACTGGCATTCCATCTACACTAACTTGAATATCAGTTCCATGATCACAATCGAAACCACGTAAAAAAATTTGTTCGGCTTTTCCTCCTCCAGCATGTTGTGCAATGAACAATCCCGGTGCGACTCTTAATAATTCCTGAGAATTGCTAACTGGCTTCAGTGCAAGATCTACTTTGCTGATGGTACTAAATTTTGCTACTGTATTATTTTGAATGACAAAATCTTTTAAATTGATCGCAGCTGGTTCTAACGCAATAACAATCGGTTGGTTTGGTAGAACCGGTATAGTGATTGATTGATAGCCCAAAAAAGAAACTGATATTTGATCACCAAATTGAATAGCAAAATTTCCATTGATATCAGTTGTTGTATAAATAACACCATTTGCGCTATGTGAAGCTACCATTGTATATTCAATTGGTTCTCTACTTTTAGCATCAACTACTTTCCCTTTAATAATAGCTTGAGAAAATAAAAGACTGCTCAAAAGGAGTAAAATAAAAAGTATACAATATTTCATGATATTTTATTAAAAAGCCAGAGAAATTTCCCTGGCTTTATTGTTTCTAATAATTCATTTATATTTTTACCAAGGAGTTGCTAAGTAAGGAAAACTGGTAGAAAAAACTTTGTCGTTGGCATTCACATTGTCTTTGGTTAAGCCTGGATTACTTGTTCCTGCAGGTCCTCCAAAAATCAGCAACAATTCTACATCTATAACATCGTCTCCTAACGCACGACCTGTTAAAACATTAGTGCCATCAAAGAATGTAGTAACCCCGGTAGTAGAAACGCCCATTACATCGGTAGCCAATAAACCGGTTAATGTTGCTGCATTTTGACCCAACGCATTGGTTGTATATGCAGGGTTTAAGCCCAATAACCTTGCTTGAAACTTGCTCTGAAATGCTGCGCCCATAGCACTTGGTATTGTTGTGTTAAATGCATCTTTATCTGCAGCTGCTGTTACAAAAACAGTGTTAATAGCAGGTCTCGCCATTTGATCTTGTTGCTGATAAAATACAGTAGGGGCAGGTGTGCTATCTGTTTTTTTGCAAGAAATTACTAAAACACTTGCTGCAACTAAGTAGGCGAATAATTGTATGTTTGATTTCATTTTCATTGTTTTAAATTGTAAATGGGTAATTAAATTTTCTTTTTAGTTTCTAACCATACATTGATATTACCCGTTGCACCTATCAATGTTTTAGGTACTTCAACAACAACACTTAGTACATTGGTTCCTGCAAATGTGTCGGCACCTGGAGTAGAAAAGCCCGGAGCTGTTCCTGCAAGAATGGCTTTGTATCTATTTAGATCAAAAAAGAATGGATCATCTCTTGGTCCTGCGAATACTTTAATTCCTGTTGTTCCAGTTGCAGAAACTGCTGTTGATCCGTATGCGGTAACTGCTACTTCTGCACTTACAATTCCTTCTAACTTACTTCTTGTACCAGTAGTTGTTGGTAGAATTGGTCCGTAAACTTGCATTCTATTTGAACCTGCATCGTACTTGCATTGAATTACTAAGTCTTCAATATTATCACCATTCTTGTCGATATTGAATTCTAATACGGTGTTTTCATCAAATTTCAAATTGGCTGAATTGGATGGACTGGTTAATCCCTGTGAATTAGCTACGAACACTAAATTGGCTGGATCGGGAGCTCTAAAAACATAGAGATCAGTGATGTCTGTAGGTTGATTGGTAACAGCTGGCGTATCAATATGATCTGCCGCATAAATAATTCCACCGGTAATGATTACTGCAGCAAGGATAGTGCTGAGTAAGATTTTTTTTCGTTTCATGGTAATAAGTTTTAGTAAATATTTTGTTTACAATAACTTATGTACGAAGAACGAAGGAGCTTGGATTAAATAAATTAAATTATTTTTCCTAGACTTACAACAGTAGTAGGAGAAGGGCTTCCACCAGCTTTTTCAATAGAAATGGCAAATGCCTGAGCTTTGCCAAAAGATCTCATTTTTTGAATGCGGTATTTTTTTCCGGCATCGTTGGTAATAATAAGTCCTCCATCAACAGGTTTACCATCTACAATAGCCCAAAATTGATATTGCATACCCGAAGGTGTATTGGGCAAATTACTGGCATCTATTAAAACTTCGCCAGTTTGTTGAAACCAAAATATTTTAGCTGTTGCATCTGGGTTGGTTTCTACTCCCTTTAAAGACACCAAAGTATTATTTGGATTTCTAACAATATCCCAATCATTTTTAAACTCTTTGGCTCTTGCTTGTTCATTGGCCAATGCCTGTTTTGTAACAGCAAGATTTTCGTTAATTGTTGAATACTTGTTGAAATAAAATAAATTCAACGCTGCACTGATCACCAAAATTCCAATAGAAACTGCCGCCACCAATTTCCACTTATTTGAAATTGTAAACACTGACGTTTTGCTTTCAGCTAAGCTGATAACAGGAGCCTGAATTGAAGATGCTTGATCGTTAATTTTAGCAAAAATCTCGGCTTTTGTAGAAGCCTTGGGTTCAATGGCATTAGCTATTGCAAAGCTTTCTAATGCATTTTGGATAGACCTTATTTCTTCGGCTACTTCAGGAAACTCAGCTGCCCAAGCAACTACTTGCGCATTTTCAGATGCTGCAGTAGCGCCTAGAACATATTGTTCTAAAATTCCTGATGATATGATTTCTTTTGTATCCAATGTTTTATTCTACCAATTTTCTTAATTCTATAATCGCAGCCCGCATTCTCGATTTAACCGTTCCAAGAGGAATTTGAGCTTCTTTTGAAATTTCATCCTGAGTATAACCATAAAAATAGGCCAATTCAATAATATTTTTCAAATCTGGCTTTAATTGTTGAACCTGTTTTTTTAAGCCGATCACATCATAATTTGATGCTATACTATTTCGATCTGCAAAATTACTTACGGAATTTTCGTCGGAAGAGATCAATTGTTGTTTTCTATAGCCTTTACTCCTGAGTGTATCAATGGTTAAATTTCTTGTTAAATTCAACATCCAGGTAAAAAGCCTCCCTTTCAAAGGATCATATGAAGCAAAGTTGTTCCAAATTTTAATAAATGCTTCTTGCAATATGTCTTCGGTGAGGGCTGCATCTTCTACCATTTTAAAAATAGTACCATTTAAAATAGCCGAATAATTGTCATATAGGTATGAAAAAGCTGCTTGGTCCTTATCATTAAGTAACCTTACAAGTTCTTCTTCACTATATTTTACATCACCCATTGGCAATTTCAGGTTTGAATATTTTTGTAAAATAAGCGCTTTTTAATGAAAGCCATGTTTAATAATCTGCTCACCTCATACAATTCAGCTTTATGCGTAAAAATTGATTAAATTGTAGGATAAAACAATCACCATGCCTTTCCCTAAATTACTCCTTAGCTATATACTCACTTTTGTTGTTTTCTTTATCATCGATATGACATGGCTTGGGTTTATTGCTAAAAATTTATACAGAAAATATTTAGGCGGATTTTTATCTGATCAAGTGAACTGGACAGCCGCCATCATTTTTTACCTGCTCTTTATTGTAGGTATTTTTATATTCACCATAATGCCTGCAGTAGAAAAAAATTCATTGACATCAGCTATAACACTCGGTGCTCTATTTGGATTTTTTACTTATGCTACTTATGATCTCACCAATCTGGCAACCTTAAAAGGATGGCCTTTGAATATTGTTTTTATTGACATTATTTGGGGAACAGTTTTAACTGCTTTAGTAAGTACTGCTGGTTTTTACATTGTAAAATATTTTCAATAAAGTGATTAACACTATCATAGAAATTGCATTACTCATTTTTGGTTATATAAGCCTATGGTTTATTATTTCACTCATTAAGAAAAGAAATGATGTGGCTGATATAGCTTGGGGACTTGGTTTTATAGCGGTTGCTTTCTACCTATATCTAACGAAAAACCAAGGATCTATTTCATTAATACTGTACACGCTCATTGCCATTTGGGGTTTGCGATTGGCTATTCATATTGGTTGGCGATCAAAAGGAAAGCCCGAAGATTTTCGGTATAAAAAATGGAGAGAGGAGTGGGGGAAGCATTTTCTCATTCGATCTTATTTACAAGTATATATTTTACAAGGATTTTTTATGTGGATGATTAGTATGCCAATCATCATCGCTGGCATTGCACCGAATCAGGAGCCGAATTGGTTTACTTTAATAGGTTGTTTAATGTGGGTGATTGGTTTTGCGTTTGAAGCAATCGGTGATTATCAGTTGATGGTTTTTGTAAAAAACAAGCAAAACAAATCCGATATCATGCAAACTGGTTTATGGAAGTACACCCGCCATCCGAATTATTTTGGTGAAGTGTTGCTTTGGTGGGGCATATTTATCATCACCCTACCTTTACAAAATGGGCTTTGGTCAATCATTAGTCCAATAACAATTAGTTTTTTGTTGCTCTTTGTTTCAGGTATTCCGTTGCTCGAGGCTAAATACTTAAACAATGAATCCTTTAAAGCATATAAAAAAAGAACGAGTGCATTTTTTCCTATGGTACCTAAATAAATTTACCCCCCCCCCATATTTTACAATATTTAACTAACTTCGGAGCTCATTTATTCGGTGTTTTATGGTGTTTCAATCACTCTACAGGTTAACAACAAAAAAAATATTTTATATTTTTTAATCTTTTTATGTTCTAATACAGTTGCACAAAATCCTTTTCAACCTACTGGGGGGTTTCATTTATTTGTTAAAGAAGGAGCAACTTTGGTAGGTAGTGAAATTCAAGGACCTGTTGCAATGGGTGGCAATTTTAATGTAAACGGTAATATAACACTTGCTCCTTTCGAAAGCAATTTTCAAGGATGCGAAGCTTGAACGAAACCATTAGTTTAAATTATTACAGGAAATTCAACCATCTATATAGGTACGAATAATCAATTGAGTTGCGCTACTTTAGGCGGCCAATGGGCATCTAGTTAAAATAGCATTGTTACTGTAGATTAAACAGGTGAAACTACTGGTATTTAAATAGGGAAGTGGCTGAAATACTATTTTATTAATTTACTTTTTTATGTACCTTTTACTTTGCTACCATATCATTTATGCTTTCAATTAAATTCTTTTATACATGAAAAAATGTTTTCCCACAGTAGTGGCAATTACATTTATATTGGTTAGTCAATTTGTTTTAGCTCAGAAAAAACCAAATATTGTTTTCATTATGGTTGATGACATGGGCTATGGCGATTTGGGTTGTTATGGAAGTAAAATAAACAAAACACCATTCTTAGATCAAATGGCAAAAGAAGGAGTTAGGCTTACTCAAGCTTATTCAGCCGCACCTGTATGTACACCAAGCAGAACAGCATTTATGACTGGTCGGTATCCAGCAAGAACAACAGTTGGTTTATATGAACCTTTGGACTGGTCTCATAGTGATAGTTTAGTTGGCCTTAGTGCCGAAACAGCTTCTTTGCCAAATTTATTAAAGAAAGCAGGGTATGCAACACATTTAATTGGAAAATGGCACTTAGGCTTTACACCAATATTCAGTCCAATGGCCAATGGTTTCGATTCATTTTTTGGATATCATGGTGGTGGAGTTGATTATATTAGTCATACAGACCCGAATGGTAATATCGATCTGTATGAAAATGAAAAACAAATAAAACAAGATGGTTATTTAACTGATTTGTTTACAGAAAGAGCAGTAAAGTTCATTCAACAAAAACATGATCAACCTTATTTTTTAAGCGTACAATTAAATGCTCCTCATTGGCCATGGCAAGCACCAGGAGCGGCGGTTTATCCATTGGGTGGAAAGGAATCTAAGCAAGGCGGTTCTGTAGAAATATATAGCGCAATGATAGAAAGTTTAGATGCCGGTGTTGGGAAAATTTTAACTGCAGTCCGCGCTTCAGGTCAAGCAGAAAACACCTTGATTGTTTTTACCAGTGATAATGGTGGAGAGCGTTTTTCTGATATGGGTGGCTTTAAAGAAAAGAAATTTGTTTTATGGGAAGGAGGAATTCGAGAACCTGCTATTGTGGTTTGGCCAACAAAAATTAAAGCTGGTACTGTCTCAAATCAGCCAACTATCCACATGGATTTTACAACTACTTTTTTAGCTGTTGCAGGAGCCAAGCAAGGTGCAAAGTTTCCAATGGATGGAATGAATATTCTTCCCTATTTGCAAAATGTGAATCAATCTGTTACAAGAACTTTTTTCTGGCGCGTATATCAACGTAATCAACAAAAAGCCATACGGTCTGGTGATTGGAAATATTTACAAACGGAAAAAGAAGAGTACCTATTTAATGTACAATCAGATCCTTTTGAAGATCATAATGTTAAATTCGAGCATGCAATCATTTTTAATCAGCTTAAAGAACAATATGCAAATTGGGAAAAGCAACTATTAATGCCCATTCCACTAACTAAAAAGAATTAGTTATTTTTCAACACAAATTGCTAAAATTAAAACGCATCAACAAATAAGCAACCTTTAGTCGAATTGTGTGGTTTGAATTAAATATAAAACGCATCAACAAATAAGCAACCTTTAGACGAATTAAGTGAGAATTGTGAATTGAAATATCTGACTAGATAAGGATGCCTTTAGACGAATTGTGTGTTTTGAATTTTCGTTAGAAAATTCAGCAATTCGGATGAGCAGACGTTCTAGTCAGATATTTCATAAATGAAAATTCATCAATTCGGATTCCTATGGAGTTGCGTTTTGTTGATGCGTTTTAACTTACTTATATTAACAATTAAACTTTATTTCGCATTCTTCACATACTTCTCTACCCACTGAAACTGTTCCCATAATAAATGAAGTAAGTTTTCTTTTCCTCTGTAGCCATGAGCTTCATAAGGAAGATATACAAAACGAACTGTTCCTCCATTTCCTTTAATTGCTGCGAATAATCGCTCAGAGTTAATAGGGTAGGTTCCTGTATTATCATCCATTTCTCCATGAATTAATAGGATAGGTGTTTTTATTTTATCGGCATA
>JANOQC010000094.1:0-2856 GCA_031422175.1 Sphingobacteriia bacterium
GTGTATTTTTTTGTCATAAGCAACCAAAAGGTCGCACTACTTGGTCAAAAGGCAAAAAGCCCTCAAAAGCTTTTTTGCCTTTTGTTTAAAAATTGCACTTATCTATTGAACTCAGCATTCTATTATTTACCCAATAAGTAAATATCTACTTTGTTTATAATTCCTTTAAAAGCAAACGGTGCTTTATAATTTTTAGAGACCGGAGAGCCAGTATCTTCTCCAACGCCAAAAGTATCAATGCCGAACCTACCTGGCACCGTCATATATAAACTCATATTTAAGGGTAGACTTGCCAGCTAGAACATTTTCTGAAGAGGTAACAATATATCGGTCTTCATCACCCTAGATTACCAAAATGTTGGGATTGTCGGTGCTAAGCTTTGGACTTGAGACAATAGTAGTTTTACTCTTTTGTTGTTGTGCCTGAGTAAAAACAGAAATTGTAAGAATTATTGCAGTGAGAAAGCACTTTTTCATATTTGCTAAAATTTTTCCAATGTAAATCTTTATTAAAAAATAACATTAAAGTTTTTTGAAATAACATTTAATTTTTAGTCCAATGAATTTATTTTCTTTTATATTTTTTAGCATTTGATCGCCCATCTTAATTTTGTTGATTTTGCTCTTGGATTGCTATTAATTTCTTCGATAGACGGTCTTATAGGTTCTTCAGAAATTTCCCCATAAACCCCTTCTCTAAATAAAGTTTGAAATGATTTTTTCACCCTTCTGTCTTCTCCTGAATGAAAAGAAAGTATTGCAACCCTGCCTCCAGGCGCAAGTACATCTGGTAGTTTTGCAAGAAACTTATCCAATACTTCAAACTCTTTATTTACTTCTATTCTTAAAGCCTGAAAACAACGTTGACATGATTTTCTAATTTCTTCTTTTCTTGTAGAAGCATTTAGGTTAAACAAAACATCTTCTATAACTTCTTTTAATTGAGCTGTAGTTTCAATTAACTGTCCTGATCCTATTTTTTCAAAAATAGCTGCAGCAATTTTTGCTGCATGAGGTTCATCGGAATTTTCAATCAATAATTCCATTAATTGTTGCTGGGTACATTTTTTTAAAAATGCAGCGGCAGATTTTCCTGTTGAAGGGTTTAATCTAAGATCTAATGGTCCGTTTAATTTTAAAGAAAATCCCCTTTCAGGATTATCAATTTGCATAGAAGAAACGCCTAAATCAGCAAGTACAAAATTCAAAGGTCCTGATTGATAATAAATTTGATCAATATCAGAAAAATTCATTTTTTGAAGTATCAATGAATCTTCCCCAAATCCTAAATCTTGCAATCTTTTTCTTGTTTTGGGTAATTCTATTGGATCAACATCAATCCCAAATAATTTGCCGCCAGGTGTCAATTGTTTTAACATAGCCACACTATGACCTCCAAAACCAACGGTAACATCAAGACCAATTTGCCCTGGTTGAATCTGTAAAAAGGCCATAATTTCATTTACACATATTGAAATATGCATACCTGCCGGTGTTCTACCTTGTTGGATTACTTTTGCAATATCTTCTCCATATTTTTGAGGTTGTAATTCTTTGTATTTTTCTTTAAATCCTTTGGGGTGAGTGCCTTTATATCTTTCTCTTCTGGGAGGCTTTGAATTTAATTCATCCATAGTATAAAAGTACCTACAAAAAGACTAATAAAATAGAAACCAACTAAACTGTATAAATTAGACTATAAAAGGGCTATATTTGCAAAGTTGAAAGGCTAGAAAATACAGTAATTATGACCCAAATTGAAGCTACAAACCTCTGCAAAAAGATTCTAAAAGAGTTTGACCCTAATAATGTTACAAAAGAAAATATCATCAATGATTTGAAAACATTACGCAGTCATTTCTTGGCGATTGAAGATCCCATGCTAACAAAAACGGTTCGTTTGGCTTACGAACATTTAGCAAATAATAAATCTTTTGATGTTGAAATCGAAGATTTCGAAGCCACAGATGAACAAAGTACTTTTGAATATTTTGTGGAATTGCTAGAGAATTATGAGCACCCTTTTAATCGCAAAGAATTACAAGAGTTTAAAACTGCATTGGAACAAGCTTAATTTATTAATACCACTACTTTTCCTTTTGTTCTTTTAGATTCTACTTTTGATTGAGCTTTGGCTAAATCGGAGAATATATAAATCGAATCTATTGCAGGAATTAACATACTCAACTCAATATTTGTTTTAATCCATTGCAATTTTTTAATTGTTGATTGAACAATAACCAAAGCAGCTTTCTTTTTTGAAAATGGATTGATAAAATATTGCCGCCATAATAATTGCTTACTTGGCACTGTTGAAACATACACTCCTCTTTTTGACAAAAGAGTTTTTATCGATTGAAAAGATTGATTGCCAAAAGCGTCAAAATAAATATCGAAAGAAGAATTGACACTCGGCATTTTGGCATAATCTAATGTTAAATCAGCTCCCAAAGATTTGCATAATTCGAAATTAGCTGGAGAAGTTAATGTAGTTACTTTAGCATTGAAGGATTTAGCAATTTGAATTGCCATGGTTCCCACTCCTCCAGAAGCACCATTGATACAAATATGATATCCTTCTTTTATTTTCCCAATATCTCTTAAAGCCTGCAACGCCGTTTGAGCAACCAATGGAATGGAAGCGGCATGGGCTATTTCAATATTTTTTGGCACATGACATATCTCGTTTTTACCAACAGCAACAAATTCGGCAAATGTTTTACCAGCCCAACCATTCACCATACCAAAAACGGCATCTCCTATTTTAAATTCAGCATTATTAGATTGTTCTACAATTCCTGAATAATCAAAACCAACACCCATTGGAAATCGAGAACCTGTTAGGGCTTTGTATCG
>JANOQC010000095.1:0-11925 GCA_031422175.1 Sphingobacteriia bacterium
TTTCGACTCTATCAATTGCGGACTCTAATCTTTTTCTATTAGCTGTAGTACTATTGAGGTATATGGTTTCTTGGATACTATTGTATTCCTCCAAACTCATAACAACAACATTCTTACCCTTGTTTCTAGAAACAACTACAATATCGCCATCGTCATTCACCGTATTCAAACTTTCGGCAAGATTATTTCGGAAATCTGTATAATTGATTACTTTCATATGTACTTATTTAAGTACAAAATTAAGTACTTATTTTAAGTATCCGAAATTTATTTCAACACTAATCCATAAGAATCGTCAATCATTGCTCGCAATTGCTTTGTAGATAATACACCATTCACCAATATTGTGTTCCAATGTTTCTTGTTCATGTGATAACCGGGCAGAACGGTGTCGGGAAATTCTTCGCGGAGTTCAATGGCTTTTTCAGGATCGCATTTTACATTGAATTGTACGGGATCATTGTCAAAGCCGGTAAGTAAAAATAATTTGCCATTCACTTTATACACCAATACATCAGGACCAAAGGGCAGCGCCTCTTCTACTTCAGGTTTGCTTAAGCAATACTCCCGAATTTCATCTAAATGCATTTTATTAGTTGATAGTTAATAACTGCTTCACAGCTGTAATCAACTCGCCCTTGGTAATTGGAATACCCATGATTTTATTATAGCCTTTTGCATCTACAAAATATTCATCCCGAATAATTTTTATTAACTGACCATTATTAATTTCTGGAATCAATACATGATCAAAGTTCTTAATGATCTCTCCTAAGTTTTTTGGGAATGGACGTATATAACGAATATGTGCATGACTCACCGAATGACCTTCGGCAATCAAATCTAATACTGCACTTTTGATGGCGCCAAATGTTGAGCCCCAGCCCAATACCAATACTTTTCCTTTTTCTGCACCACATTCAATTTTTTGCAAAGGAATATAATCAGCAACCTTATCAACTTTAGCCTGACGAATCTTCACCATATGCTGGTGGTTATCGGAATCGTAACTAATATTTCCTGTGATGTCTTGTTTTTCCAATCCACCCACACGATGCTCTAAACCTGGTGTTCCGGGAATAGCCCATGGTCTTGCTAATTTTTCATTTCTTTTATAGGACATGAATTTTTCTTCGCCTTCATCTAATCCTTTTTTATAAGAAACTTCTATTGGTACTAAATCCGCCGACTGTGGAAACTTCCAAGGCTCTGCTCCATTGGCAATATATCCATCACTCAATAAAATAACAGGTGTCATATGTTGTACCGCAATTCTTACCGCTTCATACGCAACATCAAAACAATCACTTGGTGTGGCAGTAGAAATAATCGGCATCGGACATTCTCCATTCCTTCCATAATAGGCCTGCATCAAATCACTCTGCTCTGTTTTTGTAGGTAAGCCTGTTGATGGCCCTCCCCTTTGAATATTAATAATAACCAACGGCAATTCCATCATCACTGCTAACCCCATTGCTTCCGCTTTCAATGCCATGCCCGGACCCGATGTAGTGGTGATTCCGAGTGCTCCGCCATAGCTAGCCCCAATAGCAGATGTTATAGCAGCAATCTCATCTTCTGCTTGAAATGTTCTAACACCAAATGCTTTGTGTTTACTCAAATCATGTAAAATATCTGATGCTGGTGTGATGGGATATGATCCTAAGAATAAAGGCAACCCACTTTTTTCACTAGCAGCAACAAGCCCCATGGTTAATGATTGATTACCCATTATGCTACGATATACTCCAGGAGACATTTTTGCTTTCTCAACTGTATACCTTGTAGAAAAAGTTTCTGTAGTATCACCAAAATTATATCCAGCTTGTAATACTTTAATATTACTCTGTAAAATATTGTCTTTCTTGCCAAATTTCTCTTTCAAAAAATCAATGGTATTTTCTAAGCTTCTATTATACATCCAATAGATATAACCCAATACAAACATATTTTTTGCACGGTCGCGTTCTTTAACACCCAAGTCTGTAAAGTCTTTCAGAGACTCACGCGTTAATTTAGTTACATCAATTTTGATTACTTCAAAAGAATCTAAGCTTCCGTCTTCCAATGGATTTATCCCTTCGGGATAGTTAGCAAGTCGCAAATTTTTTGCATCAAACCCATCAATATTGGCAATGATTTTCCCACCTGGTTTGATGGCTTTCATATTCACTTTTAACGCTGCTGCATTCATAGCAACCAACACATCTGCTATATCACCTGGTGTAAACACTTTATTAGAAGAGAAATGCAACTGAAATCCGCTCACTCCCGGAAGGGTGCCTATCGGGGCACGAATCTCTGCAGGGAAATCCGGAAAGGTTGCCAAATCAATACCTAACATGGCGGTATTATTGGTAAACTGCTGGCCAGTTAACTGCATACCATCTCCACTATCGCCGGCAAACTTAATTACCACATTCTGTAAAACTTCTTCTTTAATATTCATTGAATTGTGTTGTCTGACGAAGGTAGTATTTCTGATGCTTATTTATTCTGCCCTTTAGGCATCTTTTTGGAGTTTTTTTGCAAATTGGACCTTTATTTGCGGTAAGTTTTTAGAGAAAGTTAAATAAATTAATAAGTGAAGCAGTTTGTATGTAGGGTTTTAGTGTTTGGTAGCATGGTATTGATGGCTTGCGAAATGAAAATAATCAATGAAGAACCGGCTGCTCCAATAAATAAAAACTCAAACAATAAAGATTATTTACAACGAAATATAGGGAAATTTGATTTCTCACCTTTTGAGCATGACAGCACCAAAAAATACATTTACCTCAGTTTTGATGATGGTCCCCAACATGGCACACTAGAAACCTATGCAATTTGTAGAGATAATGGCATAAAAGCAACTTATTTTATGGTTGGTTTGCATGCTCAAATGAAGAAAGATGGAAATGAAATTGTTGCAAAAATAAAGTCTGGATACCCTCAATTTCTATTAGCCAATCACAGCTATACCCATGCTTTAGGTAAATACATTGAATTCTATCAAGATCCTGAAAACACAATGCTAGAATTTTTACGAGCGCAAGACTTATTAGAGGTTCCTTATAAAATTATTCGCCTACCTGGTAATAATGCATGGGTATTAAAAGATAGTACAAAAAGAACTCAATTAGTAACTGCAGTTTGCAATAGACTTGATTCAATAGGTTTTAATGTTATAGGATGGGATACAGAATGGGTATTTGGGCCAACAACTGGACGCCCGGTTCAATCTGCAACTCAAATGGCCAATCAAATAGCAACCCAACTCGATAACAATGAAACCTATACAAAAAAACACCTTGTATTGCTTATGCACGATCGAATATTTCACCGACCCGAAGACTTGGATTCACTCAACAAAATGATTATTTTGCTTAAACAACATCCCAATTATGTATTTGAAACAATTAATCATTACCCTGGATTAAAATGGTAAACGATTCGTTAAAATTATAGCCCTTTCAATCCTAAGCAGAAAATGAACCTTCTTTCATGTAAATTTGATAACTGAAAAATAGATACTATGGCAATTTTTAAATCGGGTAACCCAACCCTTACTGAGAAAATGTTTGATAAAAGCTTAAGCATGGATGCCAGTTTACAAGGCACCATGACCGTTAAAGGCGCTATCAATAAATTTGGCTTTATGATGTTGATGTTGATTGCAGGTGCTGCTTACAATTGGCATTTATATGAAGAATTAAAACAAGACACCATGAATGTTCTAATGATGGTAGGCATTTTTGGAGGATTAATCACAGCTATTGCTATTAGCTTTAAACCAAATTGGGCGCCGTTTTTGGCTCCTTTATATGCTTTATTAGAAGGACTTTTTATTGGTGGTATTTCAGTAATTATGAATGCAGCATTTGCAAAATCATATCCTGGTTTAGTAATACAAGCTGTAGGCTTAACATTTGGTGTGGCCATTTCGATGTTCTTATTGTATAATTTTAGAATCATCAAAGCAACAGAAAGATTTAAATCGGTGATATTTACAGCAACATTGGGTATCGGAATTTTTTATCTGCTTACTATGGTATTACGCCTATTTGGTGTGAATGTGGGCTTTATGTCGGACAGCAGTATGTTAAGCATTGGCATTAGTTTATTTGTTGTAGCTATTGCTGCTTTAAATTTAATTTTAGATTTTGACATGATTGAGCAAGGTGCAGAAAAAGGGGCACCTAAATTTATGGAATGGTATGGAGCGTTTGGTTTGATGGTTACCATTGTTTGGTTATATATTGAAATGTTGAAACTTTTAAGCAAGTTAGGCAGCCGCGATTAGCTGTTCGAAATATTATAAAAAGCCCTGCCTATGGCGGGGTTTTTTCATTTTCACCTTTTTTAAAGCAAGCAAATACCATTAACTTACGCCTGAATAAATGGAATGAACTATGGAATTTAATAGACAGTCTTTTTCAAATGATAGACTGATTGAATTGTATAAATATTTGTTGCTTCCGAGAATGATCGAGGAAAAAATGTTGGTTTTATTGCGTCAAGGAAAAATCAGCAAATGGTTTAGTGGTATCGGACAAGAAGCAATTTCAGTTGGAACCACATTGGCTTTGGATGCAGATGAGTGGATTATGCCGCTGCATAGAAATTTAGGTGTTTTTACTAGCCGCAATATGCCTTTACATAAATTATTCATGCAATGGCAGGGTAATTATGAAGGATATAGCAAGGGCAGAGAAAGAAGTTTTCATTTTGGTTCGGCAGCGCATCATATCTGTGGAATGATTTCTCATTTAGGCCCTCAATTAGCCATTGCAGACGGTGTTGCTCTCGCCTATCAATTAAGAAAAGAACAAAAAGTAGCTATTGCTTTTTCGGGAGATGGTGGAACCAGCGAAGGAGATTTTCATGAAGCCCTCAATGTAGCAGCCGTATGGAATTTACCGGTAATTTTTATTATTGAAAACAATGGGTATGGGTTGAGTACCCCCGTTAATGAACAATACCGATGCCAAAACTTAGTGGATAAAGCAAAGGGTTATGGAATGGAAGGCGTTCAAATTGATGGGAACAATATTTTGTCTGTATACGACACTATTAAAGGAGTTCGGGAATATTGTATCAACAATCAAAAACCATATTTGATCGAGTGCATAACTTTTAGAATGCGCGGTCATGAAGAAGCGAGTGGCACCAAATATGTTCCAAAAGAATTATTTGAAGAATGGGGTAGAAAAGATCCTGTTAAAACGTACGAGCAGTTTTTGGTAAATGAAAAAATAATTACCGAAATGGAAATTGCTACAATTAGAAACGATTTTAAAAAACATATTGAAGATGAATTAGCGCTTGCACAAAAAGCTCCTCCGATTGAAGTAAATACAGTAAATGAAATTGCAGATGTTTTTGCTCCATCAACTATAGATTCAACTAATTTAATTATTGGTGACGATCAAAAGGAAGCTCGCTTGGTAGATGCCATAGCTGAAGGATTGAGTCAGAGTATGGAGCACCATCCCAATTTAATTTTAATGGGGCAAGATATTGCAGAATATGGTGGTGCATTTAAAATCACCGAAGGGTTTGTTGAAAAATTTGGTAAAGCAAGGGTTAGAAATACGCCACTATGCGAGAGTGCCATTGTAGGTGCTTGTTTGGGCTTAAGTTTAGAAGGATTTAAATCGGTGATGGAAATGCAGTTTGCCGATTTTGTTACCGTTGGTTTTAATCAAATTGTAAATAATTTAGCGAAGATTCACTACAGGTGGGGTCAAAATGCCGATGTGGTTATTCGTATGCCAACAGGCGGTGGCGTTGGTGCAGGCCCATTTCATTCACAAAGCAATGAAGCTTGGTTTACACATGTTGCAGGATTGAAAGTTGTATATCCTTCTAATCCTAAAGATGCAAAAGGCTTACTTATTGCAGCCATTAATGACAATAATCCAGTATTGTATTTTGAGCACAAAGCTTTGTATAGAAGTGTGAACGGGTTCCTACCTTCCAATTATTATGAAATTGAAATAGGAAAAGCAGCGCTGGTAAATGATGGGGATGATGTATCTATTATCACTTATGGTGCAGGGGTACATTGGGCCTTGGATTATCAAGCTGCAAATCCTGAAATTTCATTGCATATAATCGATCTCAGGACTTTAGCTCCTTTGGATTATGATTCAATAAAAGCAGCGGTTGCGCAAACGGGAAAAGTGTTGATTTTGCATGAAGACAATTTAACTGGTGGTATTGGTGGAGAGATCAGTGCATGGATTGGCGAACATTGTTTTGAATTATTAGATGCGCCAGTGTTGAGATGTGCCTCTTTAGATTCGCCGATTCCTTTCAATTTGGAATTGGAAAAAAATTATATGGCAAAGAGTAGGTTGGATGAATGTATTCAACAATTGATTCGATATTAATCAACGTAAAAAAGTTTCTTGATGTATTTAAAAAAAATAGTTGCACATTTATTATTAATAATTGTCTCAATCAATTTATATGCACAAACCAATCCCAATGAATCATATACTCCTCCCGCATTTGCAGATGTGAAGAGAGCAGCCAAAATAAAAACATTGGCTCCTATCATCGAAAAAATGTATGCTGACTTTGCAAAGGCCAATCATTTTCCTGGTTATGCTTTTGGTATTATGATTGATGGTCAATTAATTGTATCTGGTGGCAAAGGATTTTCCGATATTGCCAATAAAATTTCAGCAACTGACAAATCGATGTTTCGAATTGCATCTATGAGTAAAAGCTTTACTGCCTTAGCAATTTGCAAATTAAGAGATGTCGGAAAATTACAATTAGACGATGCGGTTTCTAAATATATTCCTGAATTTAAGAACCAAGGTCTAACCAAAGATGCTTCAGAAATTACCATCCGACAATTGCTTACTCATGCAGCCGGATTTCCAGAAGATAACCCATGGGGTGATAGACAATTAGCGGATACCGATGAAGAATTATTGGCTTTAATTAAAAAAGGAATCAGTTTTTCCAACGCCAATGGGATTGCTTATGAATACAGTAATTTAGGCTTTGCTACTTTAGGATACATCATTAAAAAAGTAACAGGTATACCCTACGGTGAGTATATCCAAAACAACATTTGGAAAAAATTAGGTATGCAAGCATCTTGGGAATTTAGTAAAGTACCTGCAAGTCAATTGGCCAATGGATATAGATGGATCAATAATGATTGGAGAGAAGAAGCATTATTGCATGATGGCATTTATGGAGCAATGGGTGGCATGATTACTTCAATAGAATCATTTTCAAAATACATGGCATTGCATCAAAATGCATGGCCTGCAAGAAATGATGAAGAAAATACCCTCGTCAATAGAAGCACCATCAGAGAAATGCACCAGCCTTGGAATTTCAACAGTTTAAGCCCTAATTATGCTTATTCGGACGGAAGAGTTTGTGCAACAACAATAGCGTACGGTTATGGATTAGGCGTTCGTAGAGATTGCGACAATCGTTTATACGTGGGTCATTCAGGTGGCTTGCCAGGTTTTGGAAGTAACTGGAATATATTACCAGAATATGGTTTAGGCGTAATGCTTTTTGCCAATGTTACTTATGCTCCTACAAGTGCAATCAATATTAGAATGATTGATACACTTATAAAACTTGCCGGTTTAAAGCCAATGCAATTGAAAGCTTCTACTATTTTGAATCAACGAAAAACAGCAATTCTTGCGCTCCTTCCCAACTTTACCAATGCAAAACAATCAGGTATTTTTGCAGATAATTTTTTTGATGATTATTTTACCGACTCTTTAAAAAATGATGCGACAAAAATATTTGACAAAATTGGAAAAATAGTTAATGTAAAAGAATTGATACCAGAAAATCAATTGAGGGGATCATTTATTATTGAATGCGAAAAGGGGTCTGCAAAGATTTCATTTACGCTTACGCCAGAAAACCCAGGGCTAATACAAGAGTATAAATTTAGATTGATCAACTAACTATATTTAAAGAGCACCTATTTTTTGATCTTGCTAATTTGTTTTTTCATCACATAAAAAAACAAGGGCGGAATATGCGCCAATAGCATCATGCCCGGATAACCTGTTGGCATCTGAGGAGCATTTTCATGATGTTGTAAAATTTGGTATTTTCTACTTGCTAAATAATGATGATCGCTATGTCGGCTCAATTCGAAAAGCATGAATCTTCCTAATACATGATTGCTATTCCAACTATGAATAGGCAATGCTCTTTCATACTTTTCTCCATCCAATTTCATTCTTTGTAACCCATAATGTTCAATATAATTGACTGCTTCTAACAAGCCAATTCCAATGATGGCTGCCAATAAAAAAAAGCCGGTAATGATTGATCCGAAAAGAAAAAATATTATTCCAACAAAGGCAATTTGAATAATGGAGAACTGAATCATTTCATTTTGCCAACTAAATATTGAAATTCCTTTCTTTCGCATTTCTTTATTAGCGATCTTCCAAGCTCCTATATATGAATAGAAAATAGTTCTTGGATAAAATGCAAACACCCATTCTCCCAACCTCGCACTGGCAGGATCTTCTATTGTTGCCACTCTTTTATGATGGCCTTTATTGTGCTCAATAAAAAAATGCATATATAGAGAACTCAATAATAATGCTTTGGCTAAAAAGGTTTCGAATGATTTGGCCCGATGGCCTAATTCGTGACCTACATTAATACCAAAAATACCACAGAGCAAACCCATACTGATGATTCTACCTGTAATATCAGAGACACCCAGTGTTGTATCTTGTACGCAGAAAAGAAAGAAAAATAGCGAAACGTATTGAAAGGGAATAATTAAGTACAATAAGTAGTCATATCGGTTATCTGATTTTGCCAACTCTTCTTCAGCAACGTTTAAATTATGTTGGTCTGGGTGTAAAAATAATTCCACCAATGGAATGATCACAAAGGCCCATATTAATGGTAGATAACAAAGCCAACCGGTTGCACTAAATGCAATCCACGCTAATCCAAAAATAATAAACGGAGAAAAGAATTTAAATATCCGCCAATGCATTGATCAATTTTCTACAATTTACAAATTTCTCCAATAACTCAATAACTAATAACTATCAACTATTGAGCCCAATAACCAATAACTCTTAATTCATAATTCTTAACTCTTAATTCATATCTCTTATCTCATAATTCCAATTCCCTGTCCATCCCATTTTGGAAATAACATTGCATTATTATTGATTTTTAAATGCCCATTTGCAACTGAACTGAACACAGATCTGAAATCGGTACTAACTGGCAAATCCCTTCTGTCTTCTAAACTTTCCTTTGCCAATGATCCTATATTTTGATACACTTTACCACCTTGAACATCATTGCCTAAAACAAATAAACAACTAGCTCTTCCATGATCGGTACCACCAGTGCCGTTTTGAGCAGCAGTTCTACCAAACTCTGTCATGGTCATTACAGTAACATCGTCTTGATAAGCAGCTAGGTCTTTCCAAAAAGCGGCAATGCTATCACTGAAATCTCTTGCATTTCTGGCAAAGGTTCCATTTGCAGCTCCTTGATTAAAATGAGTATCCCATCCCCCACTCTCAGCAAAAGCTACTTCAACACCAATATTCATTTTTATCAATACAGCGATTTGTTTCAAGGAATTACCCAATGGACTTGTAGGATATACTACACCTGCTGTAGGCTGATAATTTTTAATATTATTTACATTCAGCATTTTCAACGCATCAAAACTTTCTTTTCCAGCTCTATTTAAAATACTATTACTCGTTTGATCATAGAGTTCTTCAAATGAACCTGCTGCCATATTCGCTGCCATTGGATTACCACGCATTTGTATAGCAAAGTCTTGTAAATTATTAATAGCCACTGCTTCGTTGTCTCCATAGAAACTACGAGGCATTGCACTGGTTAGACTAACAGCTCTAAAAGGAGTTGCTTCATGCCCCATTAATCCAACAGCTCTATTCAACCAACCACTTGGTGTTCCTTTACTAAATGGTGTACCACTTTCCATATAATCTTGTGCATCAAAATGACTTCTTGTAGTATTAGGACTTCCAACTCCATGTACTATGGCCATTCTTTTGTCGCCAAAAAAAGGATACAATGATTCAAAAGAAGGATGTAATCCAAAACGGCCATCTAAATCAAATTGTTTTCCTTCAGTTTGTGCCGGACTCATGTACAAAGTAGGTCGCATGATTTTCAAATTCGGATCGGAATAAGGACTAACTGCCATTAAACCATCCATAGCGCCTCTTTGAAAAATACAAACCAATGTTTTATTTTTCTTAAAAATTGAATTTGACTTAACACTATTAGCGGCTTTTGCAATAAAGGAAGGTATACCTCCCGCAATGCCTGTTGCAAACAAAGCCATTGCACCCGATTTCATAAATGCTCTTCTGTTTGTCATAATTATTTTCTTTGAAATTCTGGTGATCCAATAATGATACCTGCAACCTGCGCCACCATGGTATTATTCCCTGCCAAATATTGCATAGTGATGGGTTTATTTTTTTTACCTATTACTGCTTTTTCTTTGGTGACCTTTTCGTTATTGGCTTTTCCTTTGCCACGCATATTCATCATCTCTTCGCCCATCATTTCATTTGCTGGTGGTGGGGTGTTTTTTTCTGCTGCTTGATTGATTTTATCTGCAACTGTATTGTCTCGTACCATGGCACTTAATCTTTGTATATTGGCTGCTTGGTCTCGTTCTGGTAAAAAGATTTTACTATATACTATCAATGCTTGATCGGGGCTTTCTGGTTCATGGTTATTATTTAAAGCCATTAGATCGAATTTAACGCCAGGAATTTTCTGTGAAGCAAATGCCAAACCAAAATTCATTCTATTTAATAAAGCCCCAGTATTAATCCAATAAGCTGCTCTATCCGGAAAGCCTGTAGGCGCTTGGTAGAAATATAATTTCTGCCCCATCCTATTGCACCAATTGTACAATTGGAATGGTTGTAAAACATCTGCATCGGTAGCTCTTACCGAACTAATCACTAACTCAAAAGGTGATTTTATTTTTTCTCTAGCAATTTTTTGATTCCAAAAAGAAGCGTCATTCACCATGGCGATCAACACCATTTTAATATTTCCATTTGTTTTTTGAAAAGTGGCAGCCATTTGGTTCACCATTACTACTGAGGGCGTATCACTTACAAAACGAGTAGCTAATTTTTTACAGATGAATTGTGCTGTTGCATTATTAGTTGCTAATAAATGTATTATTTCTCTTCCTTCTTTGTATCCTCCACTTGCTGGAAAGCTTTTACCGAGTATGATTTTTTCGGCATCATCATGTTTATCAGCGCGAAATAAAAAGTCACCTTCCATCACAAAACCCCTTCTTTCTAAATTTTCTTTTCCTGCCCGCTCTAATAAATTTCGTCCTGGTGCATCTTTGATCAATGGCCTTATACTCCATCCTGTTAACGCTCTTGCTACAGAAGTAACATCGGCTTGTGTATAGCCTGCATCTACCCCCATTGTATGCAATTCCATTATTTCTCTTGCATAGTTTTCATTGAGGCCTTGTGCTTTTTTTGCCTGGATGGTTTTATTTAATATTTCAGCTCCGGCAGGATTTGTGGTCATCATTTCATCTGCACGTTGTTTGATTTTCTTATCAACAAAAGCATTTCCCTTTTTATTTTCTACACTATTATTATTACTTACACTATTAGCGTTATCCAAAAACTCTAACATTGCTGGGTGCTTAGCTGTTGCTTCAAGCATAGTTTCAAAATTGCCAGTAACATTGGGTCTTATAGCATCTCGCTCATAAGTAAGAATATACTGTTGACATTGTTGCTTGGTAATAGAAACATTAAAATGATTAAACCAAAAATCTGTTAACAGTTCATGCAATTGATTATTGCTATATGCTGCCCGAATAATTTTTTGATTGATGAGTTCACTCTGTAATTGAACAATTGGCTTGAACCCTTC
>JANOQC010000096.1:0-2682 GCA_031422175.1 Sphingobacteriia bacterium
ACAAGTTGCAGTTGTAGCATTAAATATAGAACTACTAATATCAATTGAATTTGCATGCCTGTATAATCCACCACTTTCAATCAATAAATTGGATGCACTAGTTAAATCTACAATGCCAGCAGCTGTAGCAATTAACACACCGCCACTTTGTATAGTTAAAGTACCAGTAGTAGTCAACACCCAATCTCCAGAAGTGGTAGTAAGCGTGTGACCATTTTGAATAATGAAATTTGCTGCCCCGTTAAAACTTCCAGTGTATGGAGTACCAGACCCATCTGCTAGAGGGTTCCAATTTGAATTAATTGCTGGATCGTTACTACCAATGGAATAATAAGTTTGGGCTATAAGCCGATTGCTTATTACTCCGGTAATCAACCAGAATATTATTAAAAGTACTTTGCTCTTTTTAGCTAAAAAATGCATCACCTACGAAGATACCAATTTTAAGTAAAACGATGCTTTAATCTCCTTGTATATAACATAAATTTACATCATTCGTACCTATAAGAGTACCAACTAGTTGGTATATGAGTGCTAAATCATTTTCTGTCTAAAACTTGTTGATAGGTACTGCGTCAGAAATCCTTTTTGTATCTAAACTTCGTATATATTTGATTAGTAACATCCAATACGCTGATTCTCTTTCACTTGTGACTGAGCAGGCAGCGCTTTAATCTAAAATGTATGGTTAAACAAATCTTTGCGTTCTTCCTGCTGGGGTTCTTGCTTACTGGTTGTTTAAATACCAAGAAATACAGGGATGAAATGCAGCTTTTTCAAAAAGGGCTGGATAGTATTGGCACTTATCAATACAAGGAAACCACCATCAAACCGGGAGATAATTTAATTATCAAAGTGTATACACAGGCCACCAATAACCAAGAACAGGCAACCGTTTTGAATATGGGCGGACTAGGTAAAACAGAAGGCACATATCAGGTGAATTTGCAAGGGCAGATTGATTTACCTAAAATTGGATTACAAAAAGTAGATGGACTTACCACCAAACAAGTAAAAGCGCTATTGATTAACAAATGGGCTCCCTTTGTAAAAGAAATTGGAGTAAATGTGCAATTAGAAGAAATTACGGTTAATATGATTGGAGAATTTAGATCTCCAGGAGTAAAGAGATTTAAAAAAGAGCAGGTTACCTTGATGGATGCTTTTGCGGAAGCACAAGGATTGAGTGATGATGGTTTGAGAAATGACGTATTGGTTATTAGAGAAGAAAATGGCGAAAGAAAAGTATATAAAATAGATTTTAGAGATGCGCAGTTGTATAATTCTCCTGTTTATCAGTTGCAACAGAATGATTTGATTGTTGCGGGAATAAATGATACCAAGTTTACACAAAGAGCATCTCAAAATTTTACGCAGAAATTTGGACCAGTGTTTACACTTATTGGATTATTTAATTTTGTATTAGGAATTGTCTTATTAGTGGTTACAATAAACAAATAATCTTTGAATAATTATTCTCCACAAGGATTTGTTGAGCAGCCATTTGCAAACAGAGTAAGTATCAGAGAGGTATTATATCGCTATCTGATTAATTTACCATTGTTTATTTTGAGCATGGCTATTTGTACTGGCGCAGCTTACATTTATTTACGTTATTCTGATAAAGTGTATTTAGCCAGTTCACAAATTCTAGTGGGAGGCAATAGTGCCGTATCAGCTAATAATTCCGATTTGATTTCTCAGGGACTATATGGGGTAAGGGCCATCAATATAGACAATGAATTAGAGTTATTACGTTCTAAAAAATTATTGGAAAGAGTGGTAAAGAAAGGCTCGTTTAATTTACGGTATTTTAATGTAGTTACTATTAAACAAATGGAATTGTATAATTTATCTCCAATTAAATTAACCTATTTAGGTTTAGTTGACTCTTCAGTTGCTTGGAATATTAAAGTAACTAATTTGTCTAATAAGGGTGGAAATTATCAATTAAACAATGAGTCAATTAAATCATTCAAATGGAAAGATACTTTACGATTGTCAATTGGGAAGTTAGCAATTAATAAACGATTTTCAAGACAAACATATGATGAACAACCTCATTTAATTCAATATAGTTCTGTACCTCAAGCAGCAGCAGAAATCAGAGGTGGATTAACAGTTAAAAGTTTAAGTAGTAGAACTACTATTATGTCTTTGACCATTACTAGCGCTAATCCTTTTAGGGCAGCAGATATATTAAATTTATTGGGTTATGAATTTTCTGAACAGGATGTAGAACTGAAAAAAGAGATATCAATTAGCACACTTGCATTTATAGATGAAAGATTAAGGATTGTTTCAAATGATATAAGAATAATTGATAGTAGCAGGGGAAGTATGTATGAGAATCCTAGGTTCAATGATGTTTCTAGTGAAATGGCTTATTATCAGAGCAAGTATGGAAATACAGAAAATAGGTTAGAAGATGCTTTTGTTGATACAGCTGTTATTCGTTTGATTGAAGATTATGTACGAGACGACCGTAATCGGTTTAAAAAAATATTTTCTCCATTAGGAATTGCAGACCCAAGTTTATCAGCTACAATCAGCAGGTATAATGATGCCATCACAGAAAGAGATAAGGCTAATTACGAAAATCCGAATGACAATATAATCATGTCATCCATCGAAAATAAAATTGATAATTATCGCAACAATGTATTGGTAAGTTTGGGAAAT
>JANOQC010000097.1:0-18473 GCA_031422175.1 Sphingobacteriia bacterium
TAATTATTAAAATACGAACAGCCGCATTTCAATTTTATACCGGGGATAAGGTTTTTATTCAACTCTCTGCATAAAAAGTAAATTCTCAGCATAAAAAATCAATTATGAGCGAACAAAAAATTGCTTTGATCACCGGTGGAAGTAGGGGATTGGGAAAAGACATGGCTATGCAAATTGCTAGCAAAGGAATTGATGTGATCATCACTTATAGAACCAAAGAAGCCGAAGCAAAAGATGTGGTAAATGCTATTCGTTCAACAGGAAGAAAAGCTGCTGCATTGTTTTTGGATATGAATGCGTTTAATGAATTAGATGCTTTTTTAACAGCATTAAAAAATGCATTGACTCAAGAATTTAATTCGGAAACAGTTGATTGTTTGATCAACAATGCTGGAATGGGCGCTACCGTGCCCTTCGAAAATGTAGATGAAACGGTATTCAATGAATTCATGAATGTGCATTATAAATCGGTGTTTTTTCTCACTCAAAAAATTGTTCCAATGATGCCATCTGGAGCAACAATCATCAATATTTCTTCAAGTACTACTGCTTATTGTGTTCCTGGGTATTCGGTATATGCATCTTTTAAAGGCGCAATAGAAGTATTCACTAAATACCTGGCTTTTGAATTGGGCAAAAAAGGCATACGTGCCAATGCAGTTGCGCCTGGTCCTGTTGAAACCGATTTTAACAATGCAGCCATTCGTAGTAATCCTGATCGAAAAAAATATTTAGGATCACTTTCACCGCTTAATAGAGTTGGTCAGGCCGATGATATTGGCAGTGTGGTTGCTTTCTTGTGTACAGAAGAGTCCAAATGGATCAATGGACAGATCATTAAAGTAAATGGTGGTTTAGTATAAACTATTTTACATATTTCCCGAAAAAATCAATGGTTCTCTGCCAGGCTAATTTTGCTGCAGCTTCATTATACCTAGTAGGTGCAGTATCATTGTGGAATGCATGATTTACGCCTTCGTACACATATAATTCATACGAAATATTATTGGCTTTCAAAGCTGCTTCATAAGCAGGGATCCCTTCGTTTACCCTGGTGTCTAATCCTCCATAATGTAATTGAACGGCAGATTTAATATTCGCCACTTTAGCTGCTTCTGGTTGTCTTCCATAAAATGCAACAGCTGCTTTTAAATTGGGAACTTCAACCGCTAAGCTATTGGCCATTGCTCCACCCCAACAAAATCCAACACAGCCAAATTTTCCATTACTATCTTTTCTGGTTAAAGCATAATCAAAAGCCAATTTGAAATTTTGACTATTTTCTTCAGGTTTTAATGTGCTGAACTTGGCTCTTATTTCATCGTCATTTTTTGGCAGTTCACCAAGTGGTGATAAAATATTTGGAGCGATCGCTAAATAACCTGCTTGGGCAGCTCTTCTGGCAACATCTTCTATATGTGCATTCAAGCCTCTGTTCTCATGAATAATTACAATGGTTGGGTATTTTTTATTTGCTTTAGGTCGAGCAATATAGGCAGTCATTTCTCCATTCACGCCAGCATATTTTCCGTATTCGGTGAACAGATCATCATCAGGGGTTACAGCAGCATGCTGTGCATTTACTTCTATTAGTGGTAATACACTCATTGCTGCTGCAAGACTACCGGTAATAAGGGTAAGTCTTTTTATAAATTCTGAACGAGAAAGTGGTTTATGGGTGTACTCGTCGTAGAGGTTGATGATATCTTGATTCATAAAAAATAATTAAAGTAGAAATTTAGTGAAGCTTATTGATAAAAAGAAATTAAACGCTAATTCTTTTAAAAATTTGATCGTCTATTTTTCTAAACAAATGATAGGGCTTATAAATGCGCCAATCTGCAATTTCCATTAATTCGATATAATATTGGAGTTTCTTTTTTCGGAAATCTTGTTGGGTGGCTTCAGGCATATTAAGTGCAACAATCCATCCATTTTCTTCGGTAACTTCTTCAAACCATTCTTGGTAATATTCTTTGTCGCTACTATGAAAATTCAAAACGTTTTCGGTGATCAAAATAAATTTAGTGATTTTCAATTTCGATAAACGATCGATGATCTCCCGTTTTAATTCCATGATATCATTCTCAATGGCATCATTCCACTCACCAATCATTTCGATGATGACAAAATTTAATTCATAATCAACGTAAATAATTTTGATGTATAAAGTTCTACTTCCAAAATCATCCCATTGAGGATGGATATAATAATTGTAAACTGTTTGAGAGAATTCAAATTCACTATAAGTTCTACCAAAAAAAGGAGATTGAGGATCTTCCTCTGATATATAAATATGACGCCAATTAAAAAAGGGTTCTATGTTGTGCATCTCAATTAAGCTATTTCTTATTGGCTAACTGCTTCCGCCGCTTTTTTTACACTGCCATGTTTCAATAAAAGGTCCTTGGCTTTTTCATAATCATTAATGGATAATCGATCCATGAGCATTTTTACACCCCGATCTACCAATTTTACATTGCTTAATTGCATGTTAACCATTTTATTATCTTCTACTCTTCCTAATTGGATCATAATGGAAGTAGAAATCATATTGAGTACTAGTTTTTGTGCTGTACCACTTTTCATTCTTGTACTTCCTGTTACAAATTCAGGTCCTACAACTACTTCAACTGGAAAGTCAGCAGCAGCAGAAACAGGAGAGTTGGGATTACAACTAATACTGCCAGTAATTATTCCTCTTTTTCTGCATTCTTTTAATGCCCCAATAACATAAGGTGTAGTTCCGCTTGCTGCTAAACCTACCACTACATCTTTATCACTAATAAAATGTTTCTGTAAATCAGACCAGCCTTCTTCGGCACTGTCTTCTGCAAATTCAACTGCTTGAGTAATTGCTTTTTCACCACCTGCAATTAATCCGATTACCAAACCATAAGGAACGCCAAAAGTAGGCGGGCATTCGCTTGCATCAACAATACCCAATCTTCCACTTGTGCCTGCGCCTATGTAAAATACCCTTCCTCCTGCCAACATTTTGTCGCTAATAGCGGCAACTAATTTTTCAATTTCAGGAATTGCCTTTTCAACAGCATCAGGAACAGTTTTGTCTTCTTGATTAATATTTTTCAATAAATCAGGAATCGACATTTGCTCTAAATGTCTGTATGTAGATGCTTGTTCGGTAACTTTAATGAACTCAGCCATGATTACTTTTTATGATGATATTCTATCAATCCAGGCATCGGTGTTTTTAAAACCCGACCCAATTCTAATTCATATGAATTGCAAAGTTCCTTTAAAACATCTTTAAATCCAAACGCAATACTTCCGATGAAATGAATTGGCTTAGTCCAGCTTTCTTTATATTTATACAAATGAGTAAAAAAGAAGTCATTTAGCCCATCTTCTATGATATTTTCAATCATAAAATGTCCCCTATTTTCAGCTAAAAAAAGCGCAAAACTAGCTAGGTATCTATTCGGTAAAGGCATTTTATAGACATTGTGTAAAATACTTTCATGGGTTTCATTGAATCTTTTTTCGAAGCGCGAGTGAAGGTCTTCGTCGAATGTTTTGTATAAATAATATTGAATTACTTTTCTACCCAAGTAAGCGCCGCTACCTTCATCTCCTAATACATATCCCAATCCAGGGCTATTTTTTTCTATTTTCTTACCATTATAATAGCAAGAATTAGAGCCAGTGCCTAGAATACAAGCAATCCCCTTTTCATTTCCACATAATGCCCTTGATGCCCCCATCAAATCATGATTTACTTCAATGGATGCATTAGGAAATAATTTCTTAAGCGAAGATTTCATGCTTTTTGCATTGTCCAAATTCCTAAGCCCAGTGCCATAAAAAAATACCACTTCTATGTTTGTTTTGCCTATTTTGGGTAATAATTTTGCTTGTAGAATTAAGATCATTTCTTCTGCGGAAACAAAATAAGGACTAATGGCTGGAGTAATGATTTTCGTTTTTTTGCCTTTGATCAATAAGCACCATTCGCATTTGGTGGATCCGCTATCGGCAATAAGGATGGCTTGCATGTGAAAAGTTTAATTCAGATATAAATATAGATATTTGCAGACTATGGGCTCAAAGAAATTACAGGTTTGGTTACCGATTCTTTTTTCAATTGTTATGGTTGTGGGGATGGCAATAGGTTTTCAATTAAAAGAGAAAACAATGTCCCCTACATTCTTTGGGATGTCAAAAAGGTCTTCTTTGCAGGAATTATCCGAATTGATCAAGAATAAATATGTAGATAAATTGGCTTATGACAGTATTAATGCATTGGCTGCCACCGAGTTATTAGAACACCTCGACCCTCATTCTGTATTTATTCCTGCAGCAGATTTGAGTGTTGTAAACGAAGAAATGCAGGGCAATTTCGAAGGAATTGGAATTGAATATAGGCTTATAGCTGATACGGTTAATGTAATGAATGTGATTAAAGATGGTCCATCTCAGAAAGCTGGCCTACAAATTGGCGATCAATTATTGGCAGTTGCAGATTCCATAAAGGTTTCGGGCGTTAAGATCAATCCAATTGATGTAAGAAAATATTTCAGAGGACCTATTAATTCATCGGTAAAAGTAAAACTGAAAAGGGGTGCAACTATTCAAACAGTTACAATTGTAAGGAATATTATTCCTGTTTCTTCAATTGATGCAGCATATGTAATTACTCCAGGAACAGGTTATATACGCATCAATAAATTTGCTGAAAGAACTTACGAGGAGTTTATGCAGAACCTGGAAAAGTTGCAGAAAAAAAATATCCAATCATTGGTGCTCGATTTGAGGGGCAATGGAGGTGGATTAATGAAAGAAGCCATTGATATTGCGGATGAGTTTTTAGAAGACGATCAGTTGATTGTGTATACTGAAGGAGAAAATACTCCAAAAATGGAATACAGAGCAAAAAGGCCTGGGATATTCGAAAAAGGACAATTAGTAGTATTGATTGATGAAACATCTGCTTCGGCAAGTGAAGTATTAGCGGGTGCTTTGCAAGATTTAGAGAGAGCCACCATTGTGGGAAGAAGGTCTTTTGGGAAAGGGTTAGTACAACAGCAATTTCAATTGAGTGATGGGTCTGCTGTAAGATTAACCGTTGCAAGGTATTTTACACCTTTGGGTAGAAATATTCAAAAATCTTATAGTAATGGAATGAAAGCATATCAAGAAGAATTGATGAGCCGTTTTCAAAAAAAGGATTCAATAATTAAACTCTCAGATTCAATTACTTTTCAAAAAATTTATAAAACCAAGTCTGGTAAGAAAGTGTATGGAGGAGGTGGAATTACACCAGATAGCATCATCGTGTTTGATTCAACACGATATCCAAAGTTGTATATGCAATTATTGGTAACTAATAGCTTAGCCGATGCGGCCTATCATTATTTTTTAAACAATCGAACATTGTTTGAAAATTACAAATCTCCAGAAACCTATTTAATGAATTATCAACCAGGCTCTTCAGAAATGGGGTATATAAGTGGGTATGCTTTAAAAGACAATATTCGATTAGCTGAAATTGCCCCATCTACTAAAAAAATTATACTAAATAGATTTAAAACATTGATTTCTAGATATTTGTGGAGTACTAATGGTTATTTTATTGTAAATAATTTTGATGATTCTATTGTACAAAAAGCACTGTTAATAGTAAAATAATACCAACTAGTTGGTATACACAAAATATTAATTGTAAATTTGCACAGACAGTTTACAATGAATAAAAAGATATATATATTAAAAACTCCAAAACAATTAGCAGGTCCTTATACTTTGGAAACGCTAAAAGATAAGCCGCTTACTGGCAGCGAATTAATTTGGTTCGAAGGATTACCTGACTGGACTGAAGCTAAACTTATTGAAGGCATAAAAGAGTTTACTAATTTTTCTGATTCCATACTCACTAAATCTAAAGTGAAAGAAAAAATGGGTTGGATTATTTAATACACATTTTTTGTGAGTTATCAACTATGATATTTCTCCTATTTTAATAATCATATAGTCCTTATATTCGTACAAATACTTGCGTATGGGTGTTTCTTCGCTAATTGTACTAATTATCGCTGCGATTGCTTTTTCTAGCATTGCAATTCTCATCTCATCTTTAGTTTTAAAAGCATCTACCAATAAACAAAAAGGAGAACCTTACGAATGTGGCATTCCTACAACTGGTAAAACCTGGGTACAATTAAATGTGGGTTATTATTTATTTGCATTGATATTTTTAATTTTTGATGTTGAATTGGTTTTCTTATACCCTTGGGCTGTAGTTGCCAAGAGTACAGGATGGCTTGCTTTTGTAGAAATTGTAGTTTTCTTTTTTATTTTATTTATGGGGTTCTTATATGCACACAAGAAAGGAGCACTCAAATGGATTTAATCTTTATTGCCAATGATTGAAGAAAAAAATAAACCAATTGCATTTCCAGGTCAGGTGCATGATATGCCAGGTGGTGGAGTCATGCTGAGTAAATTAGATGATGTAATTAATTGGGCAAGATCCAATTCTTTGTGGCCGCTTACTTTCGCTACAAGTTGTTGTGGAATTGAATATATGTCGGTTGCTGGTGCTAAATATGATTTTTCGAGGTTTGGGTTTGAAGTTGCAAGGGCAACACCTAGGCAAGCAGATGTAATTATTATTGCTGGCACTATTGTAAATAAAATGGCTCCTGTTTTAAAAAGATTATACGATCAAATGGCTGATCCAAAATATGTAATTGCGATGGGAGCATGTGCAATTAGCGGAGGCCCATTTTTTTATAATACTTATTCTGTAGTAAAAGGTGCGGATCATGTAATTCCCGTTGATGTTTATGTAGCAGGATGCCCGCCAAGGCCCGAAGCATTGATTCACGCATTGTTATCACTTCAACATAAAATTAAATCTGGTTTAACCAGAGAACAAATAAAAACAACACCAGTTGAGCAAATAACTCAATGAAATAAAGTGAAGAATAAATGGTAGACGAAGAAATTAAAGCTAGAATAACTGAACTACTACCCGAAGCAATATTTATTGACGGCGGAGAATGGGTAAATATAAAAATTGATGCTTCCCAATGGTTGCAATTTGCCATTCATTTGAGAAACGATGCTGCTTTTAAATTTGATTTTCTTTTCTGTTTAACCTGCATCGATTGGAAAACGCATTTAACAATGGTATACCATTTATCATCAACTGCTTATAGACATAATATAGTGGTAAAAATAGATTTAGATTCCAATAATCCTGAAGTGGAGTCTTTGACATCTATTTGGCGAACAGCTGAATTTCATGAAAGAGAGGTATATGAATTATTTGGAGTAAATTTTTTGAATCATCCTGATTTGCGTTTATTGATTTTACCGGATGGTTGGGAAGGAAAAAATCCATTGCGAAAAGATTTTGAAGATCCTATTAATATGATCAAATTGTAATATGGTTGAAGAATTAGGCAGAACACTAGAAGGCGATTTACAAATAAATGTTGGCCCGCAGCATCCTGCAACTCATGGAGTGCTTCATTTGGTGATTACGCTAAATGGAGAAACCATCAAAAAAGTGGAACCTCATCTTGGGTTCATCCATCGCTCTATCGAAAAAATGTGCGAGAGCTTAAGTTATCGTCAATTCATTTATGTTACTAGTAGAATGGATTATTTGTCTTCGCATATCAATAACCATGCTTGTGCATTAACCATTGAAAAAGCAATGCAAATTGAAGTGCCGCCGAGGGCACAAGTAATTCGAGTATTAATGGATGAACTTACCCGAATTGCCTCACACGAACTTTGGTGGGGAGCAATGGCCATGGATTTAGGTGCGTTTACTCCTTTCTTTCATGCATTTAGAGAAAGAGAAAGTATTAATGATATCATGGAAGAAACTTGTGGTGCAAGACTTACTATGAATTATATTGTACCAGGTGGTGTGATGCAAGATATTCATCCAAATTTTCAAAATAGGGTAAAGGCATTTTTACTGTTGTATAAAAGTAAAATTCACGAATACGATGAAATGGTAACTGGAAATATTATTTTCCAGAATCGGATGAAAAATGTGGGGGTATTGTCTGCTGAAGATGCTATCTCCTTTGGTTGTACAGGTCCTACTGCTAGAGGTAGTGGGGTAAGTTCGGATGTAAGAAAAATTTATCCTTACGAAATTTACAATCAATTGGATTTCGAAGAAGTATTGGAAACAGGTGGTGATTCTTTTGCTCGTTATATGGTTAGAATAAGAGAGATGCAACAATCCATTAAAATCATTGAGCAATTAATAGACTTTATTCCCGAAGGCGATTTTCAAGCAAAAACAAAAGCTGTTTTAAAGTTACCTAAAGGTGAATTTTATACAAGGGTTGAAACTGCAAGAGGCGAATTCGGTGTGTATATTGTGAGTGAAGGGGGTACAACTCCTTATAGAATTAAATTTCGTTCACCGGGTTTTTCAAATCTCTCCGTTTTAAACCATATAGCGCGTGGTAGTAAATTAGGCGATTTAGTAGCCATGATGGGAACATTGGATTTAGTAATACCTGATATTGATAGATAATATGTGGAGCCTACAAAAAATAGCTAGTATAATTCATGAATGGTTGAATACAACTTTCAATTCAACTATTGCAACCACTATTGAAATGGTGATAGCAGGAGTTGCTGTAATTAGTTTGTTTGCTGTATTGGGCTTGGTATTGGTATTGATGGAAAGAAGGGTAGCTGCTTGGATGCAAATTCGATTAGGCCCCAATAGAGTTGGCCCCCAAGGCTTGTTGCAATCAATGGCTGATACGATAAAATTGTTGGTAAAAGAAGGACTTACTCCAAATGGAGCAGACAAGTTTTTATTTAATCTTGCACCTTTTATTGCTATGATTGTTGCCATGTTGTTAATGGCACCTATTGCATTTGCAAAAGATTTTCAACTATGGGATTTAAATATTGGCGTGCTGTATGTTTCTTCTGTTTCATCCTTAATGGTCATCAGTATTTTAATGGCTGGATGGTCTAGTAATAATAAGTATTCCTTAATGGGCGCCATGCGAAGTGGTGCACAAATAGTGAGTTACGAATTATCAGCAGGCTTATCTATTTTAACAATAGTTGTTTTGACCGGAAGTTTACAGATTTCTGAAATTGTTGAATCTCAAGCAAACGGCTGGTGGATATTTAAAGGACATATTCCGGCAATTATTGCATTTGTGGTATTTATGATTGCTGTAACTGCAGAAACCAATCGTGCCCCTTTTGATTTAGCAGAAGCAGAGTCGGAATTGACTGCAGGATTTCATACAGAATACTCAGGGATGAAATTTGCTTTATTTTTCTTGTCGGAATATGTGAATGTATTTATAGTATGTGCAGTGGGTGCAACACTTTTCTTTGGAGGATGGATGCCTTTTCATATTGGAAATTGGGAAAGCTTTAATCATATAATGGATTATATTCCATCTAGTATTTGGTTTTTTGGAAAAACCTTTACATTGATTTTCTTAATTATGTGGTTTAGATGGACTTTTCCGAGATTAAGAATAGATCAGTTGTTAAATTTAGAATGGAAATATTTATTGCCCATCAGCATGTTTAATTTATTGTTGATGACGGCATTGGCTATATTGGGTTGGTATTTTTAAATTGAACAGAACAGAATATGTTTATAAAGGAATATATTAAAGATGTGTATAGTGCGGTAAAATCGCTGCTCGTTGGTATGCGCAGAACTGGCTATTATTTTACCCATCATAAAGAAATTATTACCCAGCAATATCCTGATAATAGGGCAACACTCAATTTGCCAGAAAGGTTTAAGGGCGAAGTAGTAATGCCTCATGATACAAGCAACGAACACCGTTGTACAGGTTGTACTGCATGTGAATTGGCATGTCCGAACGGTACTATTAAAGTGGTAACAAAATTTGAAGTGAATGCAGAGGGAAAAAGAAAGAAAGCCATCGATAAATTGGTGTATCATTTAGAGCTTTGTACCATGTGTAATTTATGTATAGTGGCATGCCCTTCGGATGCCATCAAAATGGCACAAACATTTGAACATAGTGTGTATGATAGAAGTGAGTTTACTAAAATATTAAATAACCCCGGATCTAAAATTATGGAAGGTGTAGAATAATGAACGGATCAACCATTATATTTTATTTATTGTCTGTAATAACTTTGTTATTCGGCATTCTCGCAGTAACAACTAGGCAAATATTTAGGGCAGCTATTTATTTGTTATTTTCTTTGATAGGTATTGCTGGATTTTATTTTTGGATGTCGTATGAATTTATTGCAGCTGTTCAAATTGTAGTGTATGTTGGTGGTATTGTAGTGTTGATTATTTTTTCTATTTTTTTAACCCAACAATCTGGCGAACAATTACCAAAACAGCAATTTGGGAGAATATTTTTTGCGGCAATTGCAGTTTTTTGTGGGTTTACATTAACCATTGTTCAATTATTTCAACATTCATTTAAAGGAAACAATGCAGATCCATTATCTCCTACGGTATTTAATATTGGCACAAAAATGTTAGATGTGAATACTAGTGGGTATGCATTGCCATTTGAAGTGGTGTCGATTTTATTATTGGCTGCACTGATCGGGTGCATTGTTATTGCTATTCAAAATAAATCAGTAAACAATTAATGGAACCAGGAATTTACCATATATTATTCATCAGCACAGCACTATTCTTTATTGGCGTTTTTGGTTTTTTTACCAGAAGAAATTTGATAACTATACTCATGAGTATCGAATTAATTTTAAATAGTGTGAATTTAAATTTCATTGCTTTTAATAAATTTTTATGGCCAGGTAAAATGGATGGATTGTTCTTTTCCATTTTTATTATTGCCATTGCTGCAGCCGAAGCCGCTGTTGCTATTGCTATCATTATTAATTTATACAGAAGTCACCAGTCAATAGATGTGGAGACAGCTGAAGACTTAAAGTATTAACTAGCTATGTCCAACGTGTTAAATATATTGTTGATTCCTTTATTGCCGCTGGCTAATTTTTTATTATTGGGTCTTTTTGGAAAGTCCTATCTGAAAAATGCAGCAAGCATAATTGGAACTATATTAATGGCAGTAGCTGCTTTTTTAGCTTTTCAAACTGCTTATGAATATTTTTTTGTTTATGGTAATGTTGGGGAAGTTTATCAGCAATTTATTCCCCTCAAATTAGCTTGGTTGGTTTTTTCTCCAGGAATGCAAATTGATATGGGGCTAATGATTGATCCTATTTCGGTAATGATGTTGGTTGTAGTTACATTTATTTCATTGATGGTTCATGTGTATAGTTTGGGTTATATGAAAGGAGATGAACGATTGCCAATTTATTATGCTTTTTTAGGATTATTTACATTTTCAATGTTGGGCTTGGTACTAGCAACGAACATATTTCAAATGTATATTTTTTGGGAGCTAGTTGGGGTTTCATCATTTTTATTAATTGGTTATTATTATAACAAGCCAAGTGCTGTAGCAGCTTGTAAAAAAGCATTTATTGTAACGCGGTTTGCCGATTTTGGTTTTTTAATTGGTATACTTATATTTTCTTATTGTGCCGGAAGTTTTGACATTCCTACTTTGATTACAGTATTAACTTCTCCGGATTCAAATGAATTGAAAACAGCTATTGGTTATTCTTTTATAGGAGTATCTGCAATTTCATGGGGTGCAATGCTAATTTTTATTGGGGGTGCAGGAAAAAGCGCCATGTTTCCTTTGCATATTTGGTTGCCCGATGCAATGGAAGGTCCAACGCCAGTTTCTGCATTAATCCATGCTGCTACAATGGTTGTTGCAGGTGTATATTTAGTTGCTAGATTATTTCCCATTTTCGCTATTGCTACTCCGATTGTTTTGGAAATAATCGGTTGGGTAGGAGTAGTGTCGGCAATAATTGCAGCTATAATTGCATGTACACAAACTGATATTAAAAGAGTGTTGGCTTATTCTACCATGTCGCAAATTGGGTTCATGATGTTTGCGTTAGGGGTATCTAAATATGGAGGAGAAAATGGACTTGGATTTACGGCATCACTGTTTCATTTATTTACACATGCTATTTTCAAAGCATTGTTATTTTTAGGAGCAGGAGCGGTTATACATTATGTACATAGTAATGAAGTGAAAGACATGGGTGGGCTTCGAAAGAAAATGCCCATTACGCATATTTGTTTTTTAATAGCTTGTTTGGCTATTGCAGGAGTTCCACCATTTGCAGGGTTTTTTAGTAAAGAAGAAATACTACTCGCTGCATTTCAGCACAATCTGATAATTTATTGTATTGCATTATTTACCTCAGGGTTAACTGCATTTTATATGTTCCGATTGTATTTCAGTATTTTTTGGAATCAACCCTACGCTTCAAATCCGAATCAGCACAATGACGATGCACATCACGGTGAAGGTGGTTGGGTAATGATGTTGCCACTTATTATTTTGGCAATTGGCGCTGCTGTCGGGGGATTTATTCCTTTTGGAAATTTTATCAGTTCAGACAATCGACTATTAGCATTACCATTTCATCTTTCATTTTCCATTGCACCTGTACTAATTGGTATAACAGGAATTGCAATGGCATTTGTAATGTATAAAACTAAAAATGATCTACCGGAAAAACTTAGTAAACAATTTAACGGTATTTACCAAGCTGCTTATCACAAATTATATATCGATGAACTCTATTTGTTTCTTACTAAAAAAGTAATTTTTAATTTGATTGGAAAGCCGGCAGCTTGGGTTGATCAAAATTTGGTAAATGGAATGATTAATGCAACCGGAACAGTTACTCAAAATCTTTCTGAAGCAATTAAAAAGCTTCAGTCGGGAAAAGTTCAACAATATGGCATTTACTTTTTTAGTAGTATAATTATCATTGTTGTATTGTTTATATATGTATGGAATTAATTCAGATAAATAAGTATTGATGAATCTATTATTACTTTTAGGCTTTCCATTGTTCACTGCATTATTGGTGCTGCTTGTACCTACTAAGCAACAAGTAAGATGGGTGTCTTTTTTAGGGGCTACTGGGCAGTTGATTGCTGCTTTATTATTATTCCTTGCTTATAGAGTTGAAGTAGCCGCTCAAAATAGTTCGCAATTTTTATTTGAAGTGAATTACCCTTTGATTCAATCATTTAATATTCATTTTCATTTAGGAGTAGATGGTATTTCAGTGGCCATGATTTTGTTGACTTCTTTTGTAGTTGTTGCAGGAATGTTGGTTTCCTGGAATATTGAAAAGATGACTAAAGAGTTTTATTTTTTATTGATATTATTGTCTTTAGGAGCGTATGGGTTTTTTCTTTCTCTGGATCTATTTATATTATTCTTCTTTTTAGAAATGGCAGTTATTCCAAAATATTTACTCATTGGTATTTGGGGTAGTGGTAAAAAAGAATACAGTGCCAATAAATTAGCATTGATGTTGATGGGTGGTTCTGCATTAATACTGGTTGGCATGTTAGGAATGTATTTTCAAGGTGGGCGCGAATTTGACATTATTCAACTTTCAAAAATCAATATATCCACTCAATACCAACTCTTAATTTTCCCTTTTTTATTTTTGGGTTTTGGTGTGTTTACTGCTTTGTTTCCATTTCATACATGGGTTCCTGATGGGCACTCTTCAGCACCTACTGCTGGTTCTATGTTTTTAGCTGGTATTTCAATGAAATTGGGTGGCTATGGATGTTTGCGTGTGGCCATTTATCTATTACCTGTAGGAGCAAAAGAATATGCAGATATCATTATAATACTTTCATCGATAGCTATTCTTTATGGAGCATTCGTAACGATGATGCAAAAGGATTTAAAATACATGAACGCCTATTCTTCCATCAGTCATGTTGGATTTAGTTTATTGGCAATGGCCATGCTTACCCAAACAGCCATTACAGGTGCATTGATGCAAATGGTTTCTCATGGATTAATGACAGCCTTGTTTTTTGCTGTGATTGGAATGATTTATGATAGAACACATACCCGAATGGCAAACGAAATGGGCGGATTAATGAAAGTAATGCCATTCACAACTACGGTATTGTTTTTAGTTGGATTGTGCTCTTTGGGATTGCCTGGTTTATCGGGTTTTGTAGCTGAAATGACTGTTTTTGTTGGATCTTGGCAGGTAGATGATTGGTTTCATCGATCTGCTACAATTGCAGCAATTATGTCGATAGTGGTAACTGCAGTGTATATTCTTAGAGCGATTGGTGCTACTGCAATGGGCCCTATAAAAAACAAATCATTTTTAGAATTGAAAGACGCAACTTGGAATGAAAAATTAGCTGCTGTTATTCTGCTTGTAGGTATTTTAAGTATTGGTATTGCACCTAGTTGGTTAAACAACTTGTTGCAGCCTGCTGCTGAATTGATTACCAATAGAATTACTGGTAAATAAAAATCAAAAAGGATGAATGAATTTTTTTACTTGATGAAAACAGAATTGATTGTAACAGTCATTATATTCTTTTTGCTATTTATAAAATTGGGTAAGGATAGAACAAATGAACAATTACTACCCATTATTCAATTTATCTTATTAGTAAATTTTTTAACCAGTTGCTTTTTCAATCAGGATGGGAACCTTTTTGGCGATATGTTCTATACCAATTCATTGATCGCTTTCGAAAAAAGTATATTAAGTTTAGGCGTTTATTTAATTTCTATGCTTTCAACCGACTGGTTAAAAAAAACCAATCATATGCCTGAATTTTTTATTTTGATGTTGTCGGCTTTGTTGGGCATGTGTTTGTTGTTGTCTAGTGGAAATTTATTGATCTTTTATTTATCATTAGAACTGGCTACAATACCGGTTGCTGCGATGGCTAATTTTGATTTATTAAAAAAGCGTTCTTCAGAAGCTGCAATGAAAATGATTCTTTCCTCAGCTTTTTCTTCGGGCATTTTATTATTTGGTATTTCATTGATTTACGGTGTTACAGGCACTATTAGTTTTGCAGAATTGCCCAAGTTGTTGGATGGCTCTCCTTTGTTGATCATGGCATTTGTATTTTTATTCAGTTCATTTGCATTTAAGTTATCGATCGTTCCATTTCATTTATGGACTGCCGATGTATATGAAGGATCGCCGATTGCAGTTACTTCTTTTTTGTCTGTAGTATCTAAAGCAGCTATAGCTTTTGTTTTACTAACTGTTTTGTCTGGTGTATTTCAGCCATTGCAAGAAACTTGGTATGTGTTGATAGTTACTTTGTCGGTGGCATCAATGATCATCGGTAATCTATTTGCATTGCGTCAACAAAACATCAAAAGATTCCTGGCATTTTCATCGATTGCTCAGGTTGGTTTTATTTTAGTTGGCGTTAGCGGAAATAGCAATATTGGAATTTCTTCTGTTGTTTATTTTATACTCATTTATATGGTGTCTAATCTGGCAGTATTTGGAGTAGCATCTGTTATAAGTGAACAAACAGGGAAAGAAAATATTGATGACTATAAAGGGTTGTATCAAAAAAATCCACTTTTAAGTTGGGTGCTTGCTTTGGCATTATTTTCATTGGCAGGAATTCCGCCTACCGCAGGTTTTTTTGGCAAATTGTATTTGTTAACTACAGGAGGAGCGAAAGGATCTTATTTGTTTATTAGTATTGCGGCATTGAATATGATCATCTCCTTGTTTTATTATTTAAGGGTAGTAAGGGCAGTATTTATTGATAAAAATGATCAGCCAATAGAAAAATTGCCAATTCAAAAGCCGGTTAAATTAGGGTTGATTATTTGTAGTGCGGGTATTGTGTTGTTTGGTATCATGGGTTGGATCTTTGATTATATAGAATCATTACATTAATTCAAATTATGGCTATTAATAAGAATCACGATTTTGAAGAATTAGATGGCATCAAATGCGGCATTGTTGAAAAAAATGCTACTCAAGCAAGGGCCGATTTTTTAAAAAAATTATTGACCTTCAATGGATTTGAAGTGTTAGTAGTTCCAAGCCCTGCACCAAAAGCCGCACCCGCCGCTTCACCAGCTCCTGCTGCTTCACCTGAATCTGCGCCAGCCGATGCTACAGAAGCAGCAACAACACCCGCTGTAGAAGTGCCTAGTACTTTTACCGTTGGCGTAACTGATTATACTTTTAATTCAACCAATGCTATTTTTGGACGTTTACTAAAAACCCCCAATGGTCATGTGGTAACGCAGGCTTACTGGTTACAAAAAGAAGCAGAAAGCCACGATGAAGTTCCTTACTACGATTTCAAATAATCATATTATTTTTTCGCTGTTTATTAAAAAAATAAAGGTATCAAAGTATATTTTTTTCTTGGGTGGAAAAAGAGCGAATCTGGCAGAAATGACTGGACATACAAAGTTGAGATTGCCTGTACCACCTGGATTTACTATTACTACAGAAATTTGCACCTATTAGTATAGTAATAAAAAATCCTTATTAGCATCTATCAGATCTGGAGCAATAAAAAGTATGCCCGGAATGATGGAAAAAGTTTTAAATGTTGGATTAAATGGTGCAACCATTATGTATTGCAAGGGGGCATAAAATCTACATATAGGAGAAAAATCATATTCACTTTCATTTTGCAAAATCAGCAGTGCAAATAGTTGGCTTTTTATATATATAAAAGGATATCTTTATATTTCAAAATTAATACTCATGAAAAAGTTGATTTTCACATTGTTAATTCAAGTTTTAGTGCTCGGATTATTTGCACAAAAATCTACAGACTCAAGTACAGCTTCAGGGTTAAAAAAAGCACCTTGGTTTGTTGAAAGATTTAAAGTAGGAGTAGGTTTTTTTGGCCCAGTGAATAATACAGTTATCAGATTAGGAGGCTCTAACGGAAATCCTGGTACAAGTATAGATTTTGAAAATGATCTAGGGTTCGAAAAAACAGTGAGCACTTTTGCTACTTATTTTCAATGGCGCAGTTCAAGAAGATCTAGATTCGATTTGGGATATTATCAATTGAACAGAAAATCTTCTAAAACATTACAGAAGCAAATCATTTTTGGAGATGACACTTATAATATCAATGCCACAATAAGCAGTTTTTTTAATAATTCTATATATCGCTTTTCTTGGGGATATGCTTTGTTGTCTAAACCAAAAGCAGAGTTAGGCTTACAGTTGGGAATACATACCATGCAAACTTCTATGGGAATTGCTTTAGCTGCAGGAGGTGCTGGAATTGGTGCCAGTGAAGATTTTGGTTTTACTGCACCCTTACCTAATTTAGGTGTTTGGGGTGGATATGCTTTAAGTAATCGATTTGCCTTTAAAGGAGATTTCAATTATTTATCTCTAAATACAGGCGAAGTGAATGGTAAGATTGTATCTTATCAAGCCGCATTGTCTTATCGATTATTGCCAAAGTTTGATGTAACTGTTGGGTATTCTGGTTTTAATTTTGATATTGATGCAAAAACAGATAAGCGAAGTGCAGGAATTTCTTGGGGCTACAATGGACCATCAGTAACATTAAATTATAGCTTCGGAAAAAAACGCTGGGCACATTAGTACAATAAATATAATTCTAGCTCAAGCATGAGCAATAGCCTTTCATGAAGAATCAATTCAACGAATTAGCTGCGCTATTAGCAGGTGAATTGTTTTTTAATGATTCTCCGCAACACCAGGTGCAATTATTAGCTTTTTCAACGGATGCATCGGTGTATCAGGAAAAGCCAGTGGCCGTTGCATTACCAAAGACGGTTGCAGATATACAGGCATTGATTCATTTTGCCAATGAACATTCTGTTACGCTGATACCAAGAGCTGCGGGCACATCACTGGCCGGGCAAGTAGTTGGCAATGGACTTGTAGTAGATATTTCAAAGTATTTTAATCAGATCATCGAAGTAAATGTTGAAGCGAAATGGGTGCGTGTGCAAGTAGGTGTAATACGTGATGATTTAAATTATTACCTGAAAGGTTTTGGTTTGATGTTTGGCCCCGAAACTTCTACGGCTAATCGGGCCATGATCGGCGGAATGATCGGCAATAATTCCTGTGGATTGCACAGTATTGTTTGGGGAGCAGCCAGGGATCATTTACTGGAAGCGAATATTGTTTGGAGTGATGGAACGCTTGATACCATTGGCGCAGAAGCGATAGAAGAAAGCATTGCTACTGAGGGAATGAAAGGGAAAGTATATTCGGCATTGCATGAATTATTGAATAATGCACATCATCAAGAACTGATTCGAAATAATTTTCCAGCAGCCAATGTAGTGAGAAGAAATACAGGCTATGCATTGGATTATTTGCTGCAAATGCAACCTTATAATGCGGAAGGCGCTCCTTTTAATTTATGCAAATTGATCGCAGGCTCGGAAGGAACACTGGCATTTATAACTGAAGTAACACTCAATTTGATTGATCTTCCTCCACAAGAAGTAGGGGTGGTTTGTATACATTGTAATTCTATTGATGAATCGTTGAGGGCCAATATCATTGCCTTGAAGCATGGGCCAATGGCATCGGAGCTGGTAGATAAATTCATC
>JANOQC010000098.1:0-18159 GCA_031422175.1 Sphingobacteriia bacterium
TTTTAATTAACTTTTTTGAATTATTGGCATTTGGTGTAATTATAGTTTGTGTGGTTTTTCTGGCTCGTAGAAATATCATTCGCCTCAAAAGATTTATGTCGAATGATTTAAATGGATGGGCTCGCTCAGATGCTAATTATATTTTATTTATTGAAATTATTTTAATGAGTTTATTCCTTACCATGAATGCCACAGATCAGGTATTGCAAGGATTAGGAGCAGAACATTATAATACAACAAGTTCATTTATTATTTCCTCCTATTTAAAACCACTTTTTAATGGAATGAGTATTAATTCGGTAGTTGCTATTGAACGTACAGCATGGTGGTTGCATATTGCAGGCATTTTTGCATTTTTAAACTATCTACCCTACTCTAAACATTTGCACATCATGCTGGCATTTCCCAATGCCTATTTTGCTCGTTTAGATTCGCCAGGCAAAATGAAAAATATGCCGGCTGTACAAAACGAAGTGCTGTATGCCATGCAACCTGAATTGGCTCCTACAGATGTTGCTCCTCCAGCTAGTTTTGGTGCAAAAGATATTTTTGATTTGAGTTGGAAAAATTTACTCGATGCTTATAGCTGCACAGAGTGTGGGCGTTGCACAGCTGCTTGCCCTGCAAATAGTACCGGTAAATTATTAAGCCCAAGAAAAATCATGATGGATACTAGAGATCGCATAGAAGAGGTTGGCAATAACATCAATGCAAATAAAAGTTTTATAACAGATGGTAAATCATTATTGCATGATTATATTAGTGTAGAAGAATTAAGAGCATGCACTACCTGTAATGCTTGTGTGGAAGAATGTCCGGTGAGTATTTCTCCATTAGATATCATTGCCGAATTAAGGAGATCACTCATTATGGAAGAAAGCAATGCTCCTCAAGAATGGAATGGCACTTTTAGTAATATCGAAAATAATTTTGCTCCTTGGAAATTCTCTCCTGATGATAGAGACAAATGGGCTACTGAAATGGCATAAGTTTATTTATACAAAAGGCTTATAAACGATTCTCCACAATTGAAGCAAAGCTGTGAGAATAAAAATGACTCCCATTATTTGATTGAGGGTTTTATTACTTGTATTCAATTTATTCACTAACCAATTGCCGCCGTGAATGTATACAGCTAAACCTGCAATAGTGCCTGTTCCTGCTCCAACAGTAAATAAATTAAATGCAATGGTAGAAGCTGGAAGTAATCCCATCTGAAATAAAGTGGTTGTCCATAAAAACCAAAATGGAATTTGTACAGGATTTAATGCACTCATCATTAGGCCTAATAAAAATCGGTGCAACTTATTTTTTAAAACCAATGATTTAGAGTTACTATGTTGCTTTTTAGCTGTTAAAAAAGCCATTATTCCAAGAGCTAAAAATAATACAACTGTTAACCAACCCAAGGCTAAAAACCAAGTTCGGTGTTGCGTAACCCAATCCATTCCTGTTAAAGCAAATCGCAGATAGATCATTTCTACTATAGCCACCCCAATGGCAAATTCCCAAGCTTTTTTAAACCCTTCTTGCAAACCAATTTGAGTACTGGTAAAACTCATGTTTCCAAGTGGTAATTGCCCTAAAAAACTTACCATAAAGCCCAATAAAACATATACAATCTGCTGCATTGACACAATTTAACTCATACTGATCATTTAATTGTTACAAAAACCCGGTCAGACCAAACCGGTCAGACACGATTGGTCAAAAGGCCAGTCATGCACAACCGGTCAGACACAATGTGTCTGACCGGTTTATGGGTAAGATTACATTTCATTGCTATTATTCACTTAATTTTGACCACTAAAATCGAATCAATGAAGGTAAATACAATGGCAGATATGATGGCAGCAGGTGAAATGCCGGAAGTTTTATTTTGGGTGGGCTGCGCAGGCAGCTTTGATCAACGTGCACAAAAAATCACCAAAGCTTTTGCCACCATTTTAGATAAAGTAGGAATCAAATTTGCCATTTTAGGAAAAGAAGAAGCCTGCACAGGAGATCCTGCACGAAGAGCAGGTAATGAGTTCTTATTCCAAATGATGGCATACCAAAATATTCAAGTGCTCAATGGATATGGCATTAAAAAAATTGTGACCACTTGCCCACATTGTTTTAATACGCTTAAAAATGAATATCCAGAATTGGGTGGTAACTACGAAGTAATTCATCACACTACTTTATTGCAAGAATTGATTAATGAAGGAAGGATAAAAATGAAGGAAGGCGGTGAATTTAAAGGAAAGAAAATTTCTTACCATGATAGCTGTTATTTAGGAAGAGCAAACAATATATACGAAGCACCAAGAAAAGTTTTAGAAGCATTAGATGCAGAATTAGTAGAAATGAAACGTTGCAGAACCAATGGACTTTGCTGCGGTGCTGGAGGGGCTCAAATGTTTAAAGAAGATGAGCCAGGCAATACCCGAATCAATATGGAGAGAGCAGACGAAGCACTAGCAACAGGTGCATCATTTATTGCTGCAGCTTGCCCATTCTGCAATACCATGATAACCGATGGAGTGAAAAATAGAGAAAAAGAAAATGAAGTGGGTGTTTTAGATGTGGCAGAAATGATTGCTGCAAGCATGCAATAAAAAAACAATATGGATTTAAACTATCAACAACATTTACCTGAAGATTTTTCTGATGATGCAAAAGTATGGGTTTACCAAAGTAGCCGATTATTTAGCATGAGTGAGGCTTTTGAAATTGAAGATATTTTAACAGAATTTACCAATAATTGGAAAACACATGGAATTCCAGTGAAAGGATATGCAAATCTCTTTTTTGGACAATTCATTGTATTAATGGCAGATGAATCTGCCGCAAAAGTTGGTGGATGCAGTACTGACTGTTCTGTGCATGCTATTCAAGCCATAGAAAAAAAATGCAAAGTTAATTTAATGGATAGACAAAGCATGGCATTTATTATCAATGATAAATTACAATTACTGCCACTGACGCAAATAAATTATGCCTTTGAAAATAATTTTCTAGAAGAAAATACATTGTATTTCAACAACCTTGTTGCTACAAAAAAGATGTTGTTAAATGAATGGCTTGTACCAATAAAAAATAGCTGGTTAAAAACAAAGATAAAATCATTAACTGTAGGATAATTTATTATCGCTTTAATTTATCTAAAACTTCCTTTTTTTGTTTTTCGCTTAAAGTACTCTTCTGTACCAATTTGTTTAATTGGTAACTAATAGATAACCGATAGTTTCTTGTTGAAGTTGCATTTACACTTTCAATAGTAAATTGTCTACCCGTTGAAAAATTAATATATTGTTGCGGGGTAAAGGGGTCGATCATGTTGAATCCTACGATCAATCGTCTATCAAAAAATTTGCGCTGCATCCCCAAATTCAAATTTAAATTACTTCGACTTCTACCCTGAGGATCGGCAAAACTATTGTACCTAGTTGAGCCTTCGAAATTCCAAACATTGGTAGGCGTGAAAGTAACATTTAAACTAGTATAAAAGGATCCTCCATCTTGGTACAAATACAATTGCTTTTCTTTTTCGCTATACATATTGTATGTATAACCAGCACTCGCATTCATCCGCAATTGTTTATTAAAAGTATACCCCCCGAAAATACTTGTTTCAAATTCTTTTCTATCTTCAATATTTAAATAAGTAACCACGGTTTTTCCTCCTTCAACTAAATTTCTTATAGAATTAAACACATTCTCCACTTTATTAAATCCAATAGCCGTGTTTAAATAATACCTGCCTTTTACCCAACTAACATTCCAATCGAAGTTATGAGACAATGTGGGCAGTAAAAAAGGATTACCAAAACGTAAATTATTTGGATCACTATAGTCTATATTAGGATTCAATTCGCCAATTCCTGGACGTCGGATTGTTGCTCGATAAACCAATGATGTATTTAATGTTTTATCAAATTCTTTACGCAAAGTTATATTGGGTAATATATTCCAATAATTGTTACTTACATCCGCTACATTGGCCTTTATAAAATTAAAACCCATTTGTGTTTGTTCGGCTTGTGCGCCGAAAGTTATTCGAATATTCTTTTTGAATAGAAAAGTAAACCCTGCTCTCACAGTAAAAATATTTTGAAGAAACAAGAAATCATTACTCAATAAATCATTGGGAACATATACTCCGTCTGACTTTCGTAAAAAAGAAGTATTTAAAGTGTTTCGGAAATCGGATAATAAATAATTCAAGCCACCTGAAAAATTATTACCCTTCCCTTTTAATGGCTTTGTGTATTCTAATCGACTTGTTAAAGAACGATTGCTATTATTAAAATACTGATTTTGAGAAGAATCAACTCCAATTGAACCCGAACCAGGATTGAGGAACTGTTGAAAAAAATCTCTATCATTGTCATTTTTACTGGTATTCCCAATTACAAAAAAACGCAACACTTCTGCCAAATTTTTTCCTTTATGGGTATAAGACAAAGTGATGCTATGTGTATAGCCATCACCCTCACTTTGATTCTCTCTAGTACTAAATCTGTAGATGTCACCAAAACGATTGATATTGGTAAAACTGCTATTATTCAAGTTGTTGAAATAATTAAGGTTGCTTTGATACACAAAGCCAAATTGATTGTTCTTATTCATTTCATAATCAATTTGAGAACGCCAATTAGGTCGGGTATTTTTATTAGTAAACCTACCTGTTGTTTTAAAATAATTGGTTGAATCGGCATAATTATTTGTTCTTGTGCTATAGCTGTTACCACTTATTTGACTAACCCCAGTTCCAACAGTTTGATTGATAGATAACTTTTTATTTCGATAGCTTATATTTCCAGAAAAATTGCCTTCCCCCCTAGTTCCTGCGCTTACATTAATTCTACCTACCCATCCTATTTTACCTTTTTTGGTTACAATATTTATTACTCCACCAGTTTCTGTTGCAAACTGAGGCGGAGGGTTGGTCATTATTTCTATTTTTTCTATACTACTTCCTGGCAAACTCTCTAATAAGTCTTGCAACTGTTGAGGAGTTAGATCTGTTGGTTTGTCATCAATTAAAATTTTGGGTTCCTTACCTTTTAATAGAATTTTACCAGTAGGGTCATTGTTTATTAGTGGAATATTTTTAAGAATCTCTGCAGTACTTGATCCATTGCTTAGGGCACTTTCCCCTACGTTATAAGTTAATTTATCATCTTTGTTTTCAATTAATGGTTTCTCTGAGTATACAATTACTTCATTTAATACATTACTCACTTCTTTCAGTTTCACATCACCTATATTAAAATCATACCTATCAGCACGCAAATAAATACTATCTATTTGAGTATTCGCAAAGCCCATTGCTCTTGCTCGGATTGTAAAATATCCAAAACTTAAATGATTGAATTCAAAAGCACCATTTTTATCGGTAATAGTTGAAAAAAGTAAAGAATCAGTTGAGGTCTTATACAAATCTATTCGTGCCAATGGAATCGATTTTCCTTTAGCATTTTCTACTAAATTGCCAATGATTATTCCAAATTTTGAGTTATCCCTAACTGCAGTTTGCTGAGCAGTTACTTGAACTGTAAAAAAAAATAATGTCAATAATAGATAATACCTCATTAAGCGCTATTCAATATTAATAACATTATTTGAAAATAGACTTCAGCTTGTTTAATAAATCTTCTCCCCGTAAATTTTTTGCAATAATAATTCCATTGGGATCTACTAAAAAATTAGAAGGAATAGACCCTACTTTATATAATAGGGCAACATCATTACTAAAATATTTTAAATCACTTAATTGTGTCCAAGCCAATTTGTCTTTGCGTATAGCTTGAATCCAACCTGCTCTATCTTGATCCAAAGAAATTCCGAGCACAGTAAACCCTTTTGATTTGTAGGTATTAAAAGCAGCTACTACTGCTGGATTCTCCGCCCTACAAGGGCCACACCAACTAGCCCAAAAATCGATCAATACATATTTCCCTTTAAAAGAAGCCAATGATACTAGCTTACCGGCTGTATCTTTTTGACTAAATCCTAGTGCTGGAGTACCTATTGAATTGATTTTTGATTCTCCAATTACTTTTTCTAAAATTCGAGCGAATGAACCTAGCTTAGCACTTCCATCTAAAGCATTGTATCTCTTTTCAATATCTTCTGGCCCATTTAACAATGGACTAACTACATACAAAACGAAAGGACTTACTGGAGATGATTTTTTTGATTGAGTAAACAAAGTAGCTTCCTGAACAACTTTACTTTTGGTTGCTTCAAAAACAACAATCATAGAATCACGTTTACGAGCATCTTTTTCCCCATTAATTTTTGGAACTAGTGCATTTAACTCATCCCTAATTGGATTAAACTTTGATTTGAAAAAAACATAATCATCTTCCACTGCGCTTCCTTTTACTATAGCTTTTGACAATTCATTAAAATCTCCATCAATTGTTACATTGTTATTTGTAAGAAATAAATCAATCCCTTCGTTGTATCCAACAAAACCAATTTGAAAAATATCTGGCTCCGCCAATACACCTTTAAAGTAAAAATTACCATTTCGAACTGTATCTGTAGATATGGTTTTACCGTCGGATCCATTCATCAAAAAAACCAACATATTGGGCTTGGTATTTTTAATTGTCCCTTTTATTTCAAATGAATTTTGACCAAAAATAGTTGACCCGATAAAAACGAAAACTAAAGAAAGAATTTTATACATATTATTTTGAATGACGTTTTTGTAAAATAGACAATACTTCAGCCAAGTTATGGCCTTTAGCGTTTAATAAAAGTAAATAATGAAATAATAGATCAGCTGATTCATTAAGAAATAAATCGGAATTATTATCTTTTGCTTCAATTACCATTTCTACTGCTTCTTCTCCAACTTTTTGAGCAATCTTATTAATCCCTTTTGAAAACATTTTTGCAACATAAGAATCTTCAATGGGTGCTAATTTTCTAAGATTAATTATTTCCTCTAAATACAACAAGAAATCGTCTGTATGATTTGGTTCACTCCAACAAGTATCTGCTCCTGTATGACAAGTAGGCCCTAAAGGATGTGCCTTTATTAAAAGTGTATCATTATCGCAATCAACAGCAATTGATTTTAATTCCAAGAAATGTCCACTTTCTTCGCCCTTAGTCCAGAGTCGTTTTTTGCTTCTACTAAAAAAGGTGACTTTACCCAACGATACCGTTTGTTCGTATGCCGCTTCATTCATGAACCCGAGCATCAATACTTTATGGGTTTTTGCATCTTGAATGATGGCAGGAACCAATCCATCGGGATATTTTAAAAAATTAATGGTCATTCGGCAAATTTCGGGAATTATAATCGCATAGCGATACCTTTTTCGGCGAGATAATACTTTAATTCGGGAATTGCGATTTCTTTAAAGTGAAATATGCTGGCTGCCAAAGCTGCATCTGCCCCAGCAGATTCAAAAACATCACTAAAATGCTCCATCGATCCTGCCCCCCCTGAAGCGATTATAGGAACTGGCAGATTTGTAGATAAAATTTGTGTAATATCCAATGCAAAGCCTTGTTTGGTTCCATCATTGTTCATTGAAGTGAGTAATATTTCTCCAGCACCTAAATCTACTGCTTGTTTGGCCCAATCAAAACATAGCATATCAGTTTTAACCCTGCCACCGTTCAAGTAAACGTACCAGTTACCATCAGTTTCTTTTTTGGTATCAATGGCTAAAACAACACATTGACTTCCAAATTCTTTAGCTAAATTTTTGATTAATGTGGGATGTTTAAAAGCAGAAGTATTGATTGAAACTTTGTCTGCTCCATTTTGTAACAACACACTTACATCATCTACAGAGGAAATTCCACCTCCAACTGTAAAAGGAATATTGATATGATGGGCAATTTTATTTACCAATTCACTCAAGGTTTTTCTACGTTCTATAGTAGCTGTAATATCTAAAAAAACCAACTCATCTGCACCTTGCTCAGCATACAATGCACCTAGTTCTACAGGATCGCCTGCATCACGGATATTTTCAAAATTTATCCCTTTTACAGTACGACCATCTTTTATGTCTAAGCAGGGTATGATACGTTTCGTAAGCAAAATTAGAATATGGTTTTAGAGATATGAATTATGAAATAAGAATTATGAGATAAGAGTAAAGAATTAAGCGTTATGCGAAATGAATGAAATTAGTTCTTTTAAACTTATTCTTCCTTCGTAAATAGCTTTCCCAATGATCACACCACTACATCCAATTTTTTTTAAATCATGCAAGTCTTCAATGCAACTCACTCCTCCAGAAGCCACAAAAAAAAGATTGGGAAACCGTTTAATTATTTTTTCATACAAAGGAATTGACGGCCCTTCAAGCTTACCGTCTTTACTAATATCAGTGCAAAAAACTTGATTTAACCCTTCATTTAAATAAGATTGAATAAAATCAAATATATCAATGTCAGTAGTCTCTAACCAACCACCAACTGCAATAAACTCATCTTTTACATCTGCACCTAAAAAGAATTTATCTGCACCATATTGATGAAGCCATTGTTTAAAAGTGCCTGTATCTTTTACAGCTAAACTGCCAATAGTAGCCATTTGAGCACCAGATTTAAAAACAATTTTCAAATCCGCTTCACTTTTAATGCCACCTCCGAAATCAATTGTTAGTTGAGTGTTAGTAGCAATAGATTCCAGCACATTCCAATTCTGCACTTTTCCCAACTTCGCTCCATCTAAGTCAACTAAATGCAAGCGATTAATACCTACAGCTTCAAATTGCTTGGCTACTTCCAAAGGACTTTCATTGTAAATCTTCTTCTGTGCATAATCTCCTTGAGTAAGGCGAACACATTTTCCATCAATGATATCTATAGCTGGAATTATTTGCATGGAAATTATAAATTAATAAAGTTTTTTAAAATTTGTTCCCCTACATCTGCACTCTTTTCAGGATGAAACTGCGTTCCATAAAAATTATTTTTATGCAAAGCTGAACTATAGGCTTTTCCATAGGTGGTAGTTGCAATTGTTTCATCACTAAGAGCTGCATGATACCCATGAACAAAATAACAAAAACTATTTTCTTTTATTTTACTAAATAGAGGAGTTTGAAGGTTAGCAATTGTATTCCATCCAATCTGTGGAATTTTAATACTAGCCTTGTGTTCATTGATAAATGCCTTTACATTTGTATCAAAAATACCCAAACAATTAGTGTTATTTTCCTCGCTGTATTTACACATCAATTGCATACCTAAACATATGCCCAAAACAGGTTGCTTAAGTTGAGTAATTAATTGATTTAAATTTCTTTCTTTTAAATAATTCATTGCACTACTTGCTTCTCCTACTCCAGGAAATATTACTTTGTCTGCAGTAAGTATTTCATCAAAGGAATCGGTAACCAAAGCAGTAGTTCCAATTCGTTCTAAAGCATAAAGAACAGATTGTATATTTCCAGCATTGTATTTTAAAATAACCAATTTCATGTAATATATTTATTTGCCAATAATTGGTTGTAGAAAATGTGCTGTAGTACTTGCAATATCATTCATTTTACCCAATTCTTTAATATAGGCAGATCCAATAATTGCTCCATTTGCATTTTTACATGCTTTGTCAAAACTTTCTTTGTCTTTAATACCAAAACCTACCAATATTGGATTCCTTAAGTGCATCGCTTGAAGGCGAATTAAATATTTTTCAACTGATTGAAAATCGGTAGCTCCCCCTGTTGTTGCAGAAGCACTAACCGCATACAAAAAACCGGTACTTAATTGATCTAAATGCCTAATTCTTTCAGGGGATGTTTCTGGAGTTACCAAAAATATAAAATTCAAACCATACTGATGAATGATTGCGCCATATTCATTTTCAAATTCAAACTCTGGTAAATCAGGTAGGATCAACCCATCTACACCCGCTGCCACCGCATCCTTACAAAAATTTTCAAAGCCATATTGTAAAACCGGATTCATATATCCCATCAATACAATACCCGTATTTTCCAAAGAGGGATTTTTTCTACAATCTGTTAATTGTTGAAACAGTAGTTTCATATTCATTCCATTCAACAGAGCTTTGCTACTGCTTTCTTGAATTACTGGGCCATCGGCTAATGGATCGGAATAAGGCATGCCAATTTCAATAATATCAGCTCCATTTTTTGCCAAAGATTCCATAATAGTTAAGGTATCATTTACTGCAGGATAACCAGCGGTAAAATATACGTTTAACACATTAACTTTCTTTTGTTCAAATATTTTTTTAAGTCTATTCATTCAATTTTTTATTAATACAAACCTTCACTCATGGCCATCATATAAGTGGAAAGATCTTTATCCCCTCTTCCACTTAAACAAATTACTACAACATCAGTTTGTTGCAAATTCATTTTACCCAATACTGCAAATGCATGTGCAGTTTCTAACGCAGGAATAATTCCTTCGGTTTTACTTACATGAAAAGCAGCTTCCATTGCTTCATCATCTGTTGCACTTAAAAAAACACCTCGCCCAGACTGATACAAATTAGCATGCAAAGGCCCAACACCAGGATAGTCCAATCCTGCTGAAATACTATGAGGTTCAACTATCTGTCCGTCTGCAGTTTGCATTACTAAACTTTTACTTCCATGCAAAATACCTGGTTTACCCAACTGTGTTGTTGCAGCACTCATTCCACTATTAACTCCATGACCCGCAGCTTCAACAGCTACTAACTGAACGTTTGGTTCATTCAAATAATGATAAAAAGCGCCTGCTGCATTACTACCTCCTCCTACACATGCAATCACATGAGTGGGTAATTCTGATCCGGTTTTAGCGTATAATTGCATTCTAATTTCTTCGCTGATGATGCTTTGAAAACGTGCTACCATATCCGGATAAGGATGTGGCCCTACAACACTACCAATAATATAATGGGTGTTTTGTGGATGATTGATCCAATCACGTATTGCTTCATTGGTAGCATCTTTCAAAGTTTTACTTCCACTGGTTGCAGGAATTACAGTTGCACCTAACATTTTCATTCTTGCCACATTGGGTGCCTGTCTTTCAATATCTTTTTCTCCCATGTATACAATACATTCCATTCCTTTGAGTGCACATACTGTTGCCGTGGCAACTCCATGCTGACCAGCTCCTGTTTCGGCAATGATGCGCGTTTTGCCCAACCTTCTTGCCAATAAAATTTGACCAATAGTATTATTAATTTTATGTGCGCCAGTATGACACAGGTCTTCTCTTTTTAAAAAAATAGTAGTATTAAATTCGGCACTTAATCTTTCTGCATAAAACAATGGAGTTGGTCGGCCCACATAATCTTTCAATAATAATTTAAACTCCTTTATGAAATCAGGTTCTTTCATTATTGTGAGATATTGCTCACATAATTTAGCAACATTTCCGTGTAACATCTCTGGAATGTAAGCTCCCCCGAATTGGCCATAGTATCCTTGTTCACTTGGATTTTGGAAATTCATAGTTATATTTTTACTTATCATAATTCAATTGTAATACAATCAATCCTTTACTTTCATCTATTCTTTGTACCAGTTTATAATAATTATAAGTTATTTTATATTGATCAAATTGATCAATTTGATTTATGGAATTGTACATCACTTTTTGACTTCCTAACTCAGATAAATAACCATTATAATTATACCTAAATGCAATATTACCAATTCGATCAACCCTACCAGAAAAATCATACAATACCGAAGCAGTTCCGATAGTATTTACAAAGCCTTGGTAATTAAATCCAATTTTTACATCGCCAATCTGTTCTACTCGTTTTGAAACACTGTACACAATTGTTCCATTGGCATCTGTTTTAATCTCCAATAATTTACCCTTTTCTGTAATCACTAAATAAATATTATTAATGGCAAAACGATAAGAAGCTCTCCCATCTTGATTAACAAACACATTGGTTAATTGTTGTGCATAAGCGGCTTGTGCAAAAAAACAAGTTGCAATACATAAGAAGATAATTTGCATCATTTGTTTCATTTGATGTCTTTTACTTTATGAATGAAAGATCGAATCATATCCATGTTTTTTACGCCTGGAGATAGTTCAAATTTACTATTGATATCTATTGAAAAAAGGTCTTTTGCAACTGGCTTATTAGCAAATTCTTGGAGAGATTCCACATCGTCTGGTCCAATTCCACCGCTTAGGAAAAACGGTTTTTTTATAGATAAATTTTGTAGAATTCTCCAATCAAACTTTTCTCCTGTTCCACCATAGGCTGCTCCTGCCGTATCAAATAAAAACATATCTACAACATCTTGATAATCTTTTATCTTCCATAACACATCATCGTCATTTCTAATTCTAAAAGCTTTAATAACCGTTACATAATCGGCTATTCTTTCGCAATATTTAGGCGTTTCATCTCCATGCAGTTGCACCAAGTATAAACCACAATCATCCACATGTTTCAATACTTGATCGGCAGTTTCATTTACAAATACACCTACTTTATTTATTTTTTTACCTTTTGCTCTTTTTAAATCAACAGGTTGCATATGTTTAAAAATATAACGTGGAGATTTGGGATAGAATATAAACCCACCAAACTCCACTTCCATTTCATCTAACTGCATCAATTGATTGACACTGTTTAATCCACATACTTTAGACCGCATTTTGTTTTTCTTTTAAAGTCTTAACAAAATTGGCAAAGGCAATAGAAGGGCTAGTTTCTTTCATAAAATGCTCTCCAATCAGAAAGCCTTTAAAACCCGCCCTTTGTAAAGTTACAATGGTATCTACATTATTAATGCCACTTTCTGCAATGGCTGGCTTAGCATGAGGAATTTGATCAATTAAATCGAGTGAATTGGAAATACTCACTTCAAAGTTCTTGAGATTCCTATTATTTACTCCTACCAAGTCTACATCATCACAAATATGATTTAATTCTTCCTTATTATGAATTTCTAATAATACCTCCAACCCTAGACCATTAGCCAATTTTGCCATCTTTTTTACTTTTTGGATAGACAAACAGGCCGCAATCAACAGAATCACCTCAGCGCCATATGCTTTTGCTTCAATCAGCTGGTATTCATCAATCATAAAGTCTTTACGAAGAATAGGCACTTCATTAACTGTAGCTTTCATCAAGTCTGTAATAGATCCTCCAAAAAAAGATTCATCAGTTAAAACAGAAATGCCGGATGCCCCATGTTCAGCATAAGACATAGTAACTTCTTCGACAGTAGAACGATCATTAATTATTCCCTTACTAGGGCTCTTTCTTTTAAATTCTGCAATGATCCCAGTTTTTGATGGATCATTGATAAATTGTTTGAGTGATAAAGTATCTTTTTTAAAAAAATATTCCTTCTCCAATTCAGCAATAGGCATTGCAATTTTTCGGCTTGCTACTTCATGCTTTTTCTGAGCTATTATTTGATCTAAAATATTCATCATTGTTATTGCAATTCAAGTAATTTTTTTAACCCATTATATGTCTTACCACTTTCTAAACTTTCTACTGCTGCTGCATAAGCCAATTCATAATTTGTATAAGAACCAGTTGAGAAAAGTGCCATCGATGCATTGGCTAGCACTACCGCATTTTGAGACCAAGTTCCTTCTCCTTTTATGATTTTCATAAATATTTTAGCAGATTCTTCTACGGTATTGCCACCATAAATATCTGCAGGCTGAACCATTCTTTTCCCCAATTGCTCTGGAGTATAAATTTTTTCTCCTTTATTGGTTATTACTTTAGTATCTGCTGTAAGTGAAATTTCATCATACCCATCTAAGCTGTGAATAATGGTGAATGCATTACCTGTTTGCTGTAACAAATAATTATAGATTCGAGCCATCTCAAGATTATAAACTCCCACTAATTGATAATCTGGGTTAGCCGGATTAACCATTGGCCCAAGCATATTAAAAAAAGTGCGTACCCCTAAATTTTTTCTAATTGGCCCTACCACTTTTAACGCAGGATGAAAAAGTGGTGCATGTAAAAAACAAATATTAGATTCATCCAACTCTTTTTGTAAAGCTTCATTGTTGTTTTTAAACCGATACCCTAATTGTTCCATCACATTAGAAGCTCCACTTATGGTTGAAGCCCCATAATTACCATGCTTGGCAATTTTTTGCCCAGCACCTGCAACAACAAAACAAGCTAATGTAGAAATATTGAATGAATTTTTGCCATCCCCACCAGTACCAACTATATCCATTATTTTACCACCAGTTAGTTTAACTTTAACTGATAATTGTAATAATGCATCTCTGAATCCCAAGAGCTCTTCTATGGTAATACTCCGCATTAAATAAATAGTAATAAATGAAGTGATTTCTGCTTCATTATAAGCACCATTAGAAATATTCAACAATACGTCCATTGCCTTTTCACGAGACAATGTTTTATGTTCAAATAAATATTGTAAAATTTTTTTCATTGAAATGATTTTATTTTTTTAACCAGTTTTGGATAATTTTTGCTCCATCAGGCGTTAATACACTCTCAGGATGAAACTGAACACCCTGTACATCAAAAGATTTATGCTGAAGGCCCATAATATACCCATTCGAATCTCTAGCTGTAATTTCTAAATCTGTTGGAAATTGTTGATCATTTATCACCCAACTATGATATCTTCCAACAATAATTTCATCAGGAAGTTCATTAAATAAGTAACTTCTATTACCAGCTAATTCTGTTAAAAGCTTAATTGGCGTTGCAACACCATGGTATACATTTGCAAGATTCACTAAATTTCCACCAAATGATTGACCAATTGCCTGATGCCCTAAACAAACACCTAAAATAGATTTACTGGGTGCATATGTTTTAATTAAATCTAGTAACATGCCAGCTTCGGAGGGAATTCCAGGACCTGGTGATAAAATAATTTTATCATAGCCGGCAACAGCTTCTAAAGCAATTTCATCATTCCGAAATACATCAACCGATACACCTGGAAATTGTGCTACCAAATGCACCAGATTGTATGTGAAAGAATCATAATTGTCAAAAACCAATATTTTTTGCATCTAATTTATTTTAATCCAACCATTATCTTTTATCTCTTATCTTCTAATTTATATTTCTTGCGCAGCAATTGCAGCCATTTTTAATGCATTCAACTTATTATTCACTTCTTGTAATTCACTTTCCGGTACACTTGCTGCAACTACACCAGCACCAGCTTGATAAATCAAGGTATTATTCTTACAACAAAAAGTACGAATCATAATTGCATGATTACATGAACCATTAAAGCCCATAAATCCAATACCTCCTCCATAAAATGATCGATTGGTTGGCTCGCTTTGATCAATTAATGCCAAAGCTTTTATTTTTGGAGCACCACTTAATGTGCCTGCCGGAAATGTATTGGCTAATAATTCAAACGGATTTTGATTTGGCTTTACTAAACCTGTTACTTCACTTACTAAATGAATAACATGACTATAATATTGCACTTGCCGATATTGTGCTACTTTAACGTCAGAACAAACCCTGCTCAAATCATTACGCGCTAAGTCTACCAGCATTACATGCTCTGCATTTTCTTTAACATCACTTAATAATCTTTCAGCAGCCGCTTGATCAATAGCTTCATCCCCAGTTCTTTTAAACGTTCCTGCAATGGGATGTACAATGGCCTTACTATTTTCAATAATTAATTGTGCTTCTGGAGAAGAACCCATTAATTTATAATCACCATAGTCAAAAAAGAATAAATAAGGTGAAGGATTAATACTCCGTAATGCTCTGTACACATTAAATTCATCTCCCATATAACTTTGCTCAAACCTTCTGCTCAATACAATTTGAAATACATCTCCACGCAAACAACTTTTAATGCCTTGCTGCACCATTTCGAGGTAAGCCTCATTACTCAAATTGGACCTTTCATTTCCTACTAATTTAAAAGGAAAAACAGGTACATCTTTATTTTTAATTAATGATTCTACCAATCCCAAATCAGATTCAATACCATTAATTGTATTCTCACAAAGAATCAATTCATCTTTAAAATGATTAAATGCAATTACATATTGGTACAACCTATAACGCATTAAAGGAATGGCTTCTTCTTCTTTTTCAGTAAAAGGAACTTTATCGAAAAACTGAACTGCATCAAATGTAGTATACCCATATAATCCTTGGGCAAATTTGAGTGACTTATCTGATGAACCAGTTACTTCAAATTGTTGCATGAATTCCCAAACTAATTTGGAAACTTCTTTTCCTGCTTCTATTTTTATTCTTTCAGGTTGTTCTCCTGGAAGTTTAAATTCTACCCTTTTAGCAGAACTAATTTCTATACCTGCAATGGCATTGATACAAATAAAAGAATAACTATTTTCAGAGGCATGGTGATCGGTACTTTCTAATAAGATAGTATCTCTAAAACGATCACGCAAGCGGAGATAAATTCCAACAGGCGTAAAAATATCTCCCAACATCCGCTTACCTACTGTTTCAATGTTGATTTTCTTCATATGCAATATTCACTTTAACATTATTAATAAAAAAAACCCCGAAAATTTCGGGGTTTTGAATATATTCAATTGAGTATTGGCTTAGCCATTACAGTCCCCTTTTGGAATCTGAATGCCACCACCAATATTTATTAATTATCATCATTACAGAACAAAGATGAAGCATAGAAGGGAGAATTCAAAAAAATTAACAGTATTTATAACTTTTAGGAGTAAAAAATCAGCTGAAATCTATTGAAATGAAAGTTTCATGCCGAAATTTGAGTAAAATTATTAAAATGAAACAGCTGATCGGACTTTTCTTAACATTTATGGTAACCGCTACATCGATTTTTGCTGCAGATAATAACCCAGATGCCATTGTAGGTTTTTGGAAAACAGGAGAAGGCAAAGCAATTATTCAAATTTTCAAGCAAGATGATCTTTATTTTGGTAAAATTGTTTGGCTACAAGAACCTAATGATCCAGCAACTGGAAAGCCCAAAGTGGATAACAAAAATGAAGACCCTAAATTAAAAGGTCGTACAATATTGGGTATGATTAATTTAAGAGATTTTAAATTTGTGAAAACAAACCTTTGGGGGGATGGTAAAATTTACGACCCTAAAAGCGGAGAAGATTATAGTTCAAAAATAACCTTCATAGATGCTAATACTATTGAAGTAAGAGGTTATGTAGGCATTTCCATGTTTGGGAGAACAGATACCTGGAAGCGTCAACAAGTAAAATAATTATAAGCTTACTAAGTTTAGGCTAATGTTAAAAAAGAAGGCATTACCAACTGTATTTTTAATTATTTCATTGCCTTTTATTCCATTATATTCATCTACGACATTAAATCTACCATTTATTCTTAGTCCAGACTGTATACTAAACCACCAAAAACCAAGTAATCTTCTTTCATAAGTAAGCTTAGTTTTTATTTCTCCTCTTTGAAGAAAAGTGGTTCTTTGGTTTATATTGTTTAATGAATATTGATTCCCTTCTAATTCATAACCTGCAAACAACATTGATTTCTTATTGATATTCCTTCTAACTGCAACTTTAGCAGGAAAAACAGATTCAACCCCCCATTGCTCATTGAATGTTTGGTTATACAATAAAACTGGAATAATTATAGGTCGACCCAATCGATATGTTCTTGAAACCCCCAATCCCCACATTAAATTCTCCGTAGGCTTAAAGCCATAAATGGCAGATGCACTATAGGTCATTGCATCTGTTGGCAATGAACCGCCTGGTCTGCTTTGCCAATTAGCATCTGCTAAAAATTGAATAAGTAGAAACTTCTTTTCGTTAAATGGTTTAAATATAGTAGCTGAAATACCTGCACTATGTAACCCATTTAGGTTTAATAAATATGCAAATGAATTTGATGATGAACTATTGTTATTTTGATAAGATGTTTGCCAATAATTTGCTGCCAAATTAATAATTAAGTTATTTTTAGATACAACGGGTGTAAATAAACCCAATCTTAAACCTTTAGCATTATCAAAATGATCGGTTCGACTTGATCCTATTAAATTGGTACTAATGTCAAAAGCCCCTTGATATTCATAACCAATTGAGATAAATCTATTGGGGGTTTGGTTCAATACTTTTTGAGTGCAATATCTTTTAATAGGCTTTTCGTCAACATCAGAAAAACTAAAATTATTACCTGATACAAGGGTATCTGTTTGTGCAAACAAAATTTTG
>JANOQC010000099.1:0-17160 GCA_031422175.1 Sphingobacteriia bacterium
TAGCTACTCCATATTTACCAATCGTAAATGCCATCCCTCCAAAAGCGCCAATGGGAGCCAATTTCATTACCCAATGCAAGCCCCTAAAAACATATTTTGAAACCCAATAAATTTTTTTAAGGATCATTTCTTTCTGAGACAATTTACTAATTACAATACCTGCAAGTATTGCAAATAATAAAACCTGAATGGTAATATTGTCTTTAAAAAATTGTAACCAAGAAATAGAAATGGGAGCACCATTGTATTTGGAAATATCTCCTTTACTAACTGCAGCTGTATTTACAGATGCGCCTGGTTCCAATAAAAATCCTACGCCAAGACCAATGATCAACGCAACTGTGGTAACTATTTCGAAATAGATCAATGCCTTGCCCCCTACTTTGCCTACTTTCTTTAAATCACCCATTCCACAAATACCTGTAACGATAGTAACCAGAATTATTGGATTGATGAATAATTTTATAACATCAATAAAATACTTACCTAGAGGCTGCATGGCCACCCCTGTTGCAGGAGAAAAATGTCCCAATAAAATACCTGCAGTTATGGCAAACAATACCCAGAAGGTAAGGTTAGAAGCTATTTTTTTTACCATGATATTTTCTTAAATAGAAATATTATTGAATAGTTGCATTCACAATGCCAACACAGAACTGAATTTCAGTATCTGTTAATTGCATTATTCTAAATGTCTCTCCGTCTTTATCGTAATAATTATAAACAGTTCCATATTTTTTAGGCAATGTTCCAGTAATTTTTTTAATGAAGTTTAGCGCAATAAGAAATGTGCCCAAAGCAGAGGGATGTGATCCATCAGAGTGGAATAAATTCATGGAAGGCATTGTTTGTCTGGCTAAAGCCCAACTTGCCCCTACAGGCACTACAGTTGCATTCTCCGACTTTCCCAATTCAGCATATACTTCATTGATCTTTGATTGAGTTTCTGGCGTTTTCTCTCTGGCCCAAGTATTGTATAAATAAGGCTTGGCTCCATTCATTTTAATATAATCACAAAACAAATGACCAAAAAACAGCAGACTATCTTTGTGCTCCAATGGCCACATGCTATTGTCTTGAATTACTATAATATCAAATTTATTCTTAGCTATGATCTGTTTTGACTTTAGCCCTCTGGACCCATTCCAGTGTTGTTCTAGTGTTGCTGCGCCAATAGTTGATTTTTTACAAATAATTTTAGTATCCATACTATCGGTAATCAACCCAATCATCTGAGCCAAATTATTGTAATACACATAACTATTACCAACAAATAAAACACGAGTAGTATCTTTTTTTTCAGCAGCAAAAGTTGAAACGCCAATAAAAAGAAAGAATACTAAAAAGATTTTTTTCATGCTCACTTTTTAAAAAATACTATTTATTAATTGGTGTTGGTTCAAATGTTGTTGGAAGCATAGAAGGAATTGATTTATTAATATCAATTTCAACTTGAGGATATATGAATCGTTGTGGGAAAACGGTTCCAAAATTAAGCGGAACATTTACTCTTATATCATTTTCCTTAAATGTTCTTCTTAGATCATTGTAACCCTCTATTTGACCAATAAAAGTTACATAGCGTTCTTCTAATATTTCTCTCAATAGAGATCTGTCTTGCGCTAAAGCAGGCAAAGCAGCATTCTCCATTCCTCCAGCTAAGAAATCGGCAGCAACATAAGGATCATATCTAAAATTACCCGTGGTTAAATAAGTAACATTAATATATGCCCCTGTATTCATATAAGCTCTGTATGTATTGAGTCGTGTAAGACCAGCTGCAAACCCATTTAAACGAGCATCGGCTTCTGCTAAAATGAGTAAATTTTCAGCAAAACTAGCCATAGGGAAAAAAGTATTCTGTCCAAAAAAACCATTCAATGTAAAATTTAAATTTGTAGCTGAGTTATAATAATAACTCCATCTTGCTCTTTCCACCGTTTTGGCATTACTACGATTTCCAGTACCAGTAGGGTTAATAATATTTACGCCATACCGCCCAGTAGCATCAATCCAATTTGGTCTATCTAAACCAAGAAACTGAAAGTATAAATTAAAAGCACCTCTACCAGTTGCAAAATGAGGTGCCATGAAATTATTTGCTTGTGCATTAATTCCACTTTGAGCAGCAGTTAACGCTTTTTGATACTCCCTTGTATGTAAAAAGTACCTAGCTTTTAGTGTATTGGCTGTTTGAATCCAACGAGTCATATTTCCTGCAAAATGAATGTCTTGAGCAGCAAAATCTACAAATGCTGTTGAATTCATATTCACGATTGCACTATCCAATAAAGTTTGTATTGATGCATATACTCCTATTTGAGCATCAAAAACCGGATTAGGAAATGCGTCATTTGAAGCTTGACTATACGGAATATCTCCAAATAAGTCAGTAGTTGTTCCCATTAAATTAGCTTCAATAACTTGTACCACTCCAAGCATACGTCGATTATTTACTTCTATTGCTTTACTTTTTAAAAGCTTAATATTTTTATAGCCGCCGGAGTAAATTCTTTGCCATGCTTCATCAAAATTTCTTGCTATTACTGTATATTGCTGATAGCTTTGGTACTGTTGAGTAAATCCTCTAAAATAACCAGACCACATTCCTGCAAATCTAGCTAGATCACCTTCTTGAATATTCATATTTGCTACCATAACACTGGTCAGCATGCTATTTGCATCTGCGTCTAAAGGGTTATTAGGATCAGTATTAATTCCCTCTACCATTTTGCTGCAAGACATTGAGAGTACTGCAACAATAAAAATTCCGTATATATATTTTTTCATGAGAATTATTTTAATTGATTTAGAAATTCAACTTAATAGTAAAGAGAAAAGAACGAGTTGGTGGATTAACAAAATAAACTACCCCTCTACCTGATCCTGATCCTGACACATTTGCATCTGGATCATATCCATTCACTTTGCTTATTATAAATAAATTTCTGCCGCTTAATTCAAAACCAACAGCACTTAATCCCAATTTTCTTTTTAGGTAATTACTAGTTAAATTATATCCAAGATTTACTTCTCTAAATCTTGTCCATGTTGCGTCTTCTAAAAATTGTTCTCCAACATTTCCAAACCAACCACCCGGGCCAGTATACCAGCTTTGTTCAAGCGCTACATTACTTCCTCCAAAATTTCCAATATTGCCCCTAAAAGGTGTGCCGGCGGTTATTGTAGTTCCATTATATCTTTTAAGATCTGTTGTTGAAGTTCTTTCAAAACCAGTTGCACCACTTGTTCCATAATCAAGTAATACGGCTTCGGTTCCATTTATTACTTGACCACCTTGTGAATGTTCCATTAATGCATTTAAATAAAATTGTTTGTATTTCAGGTTAAATCCAAAAGCCGCTCTCCAATTTGGATTAGGATCGCCAATTGGAACTGCAGTAGGATCTACAGTAGGAAATCCGTTTGCATCCAATACTCTTTTACCACTTGCATCTCTTTGAAAAATATTTGAGTAAAGAATACCTAATGGATATCCTTCTACGGCCCTAGAAGAAACACCAGCACTTCCACCCAATGTAATAGAACCAGCACCATTTAAATTTGTAACCAAATTTCTATTTCTTGTCCAATTCAAATTAACATCCAATGTCCAGTCTTTAATAGCTAAAATATTGTACCCTAAATCTAATTCTATACCATTGTTCTGAATGGTTCCTGCATTAGTATATAAAGTATTGAAACCTGATGCTGGTGATTGTGTTACTGCAATTAACGCATCGGTTGTTTCATTTTGGTATAGAGAAAAACTAAAAGAGAGCTTATTATTAAGAAACCTTAAATCTAGCCCTGCTTCTAATTCTTGTTTACGTTCAGGTCGTAAAAAAGGATTTCCTTTGTTCACACTTTGAATATAAGAACCCGTACCATATAATGCAGGATCAAGTGCACCACCTAATCCATCCTGCCATGTTCTTGTTACAAAGTTCGTTGCAGTTTGATATGCTAGAGGTTGTACCCCAACTATTCCAAAACCAGCACGAATTTTTCCAAATGAGAACCATTTAGCATTCTTTAAAGCATTAAGCTGACTGAATTGCCATGCTATATCAGTTGAAGGATAAAAAAAAGATTTTTGAGCTAATTGTCCAAAAGTGGAAGCAGCTTCAAGTCTGCCAGTTGCATTTACAAATAATTGATTATCCCAAGCCAACCCAATGCTAGTATAACCTGCATTGGTAAGTCTATTTAAATAACTATCTGAAGCTGTAAAATTAGAAGGTGTAGCATTATTAAAATCCTGTGGACCATTTGGTAAAATAAAGTTTAATGTTTGCCCACCAATTGTTGTTGTTTTAAGACTATTATAGTTAAACCCTAATACCATATTTCCAGCAAGTTTATCCGAAAAATCGTGTGTTGCTCTAGCAATCACATCTAAGTTAAACTGAAACTCAGTGTACTCTTCTCTATTATATTGCCCTGCTATTGCATTTGCAGTGAAATAAGGAAAATAATTTGTTTGACGATCAGTAAAATAATCAACGCCAGCTCTTGTAGTAAGTGTAAACCATTGAGCTGGTTTAATATTAATTTCTGCTGAATTAATAAATCTATTTACAACAGATTTATTTTGCAATGAATTAATTACCCATAAAGGATTATTAAATCCAGGATTGGCACTTGATCCAGTTGCATTTCTATAAGATCTTTGTCTATCTGAAACAAATGCCCCACCAGGGCCAGAAAAAGCTTTTCCAATATAGTCGCCATTATCAAAATCAGCTGGTGTTCTTAAAAGACCTATCAACAATCCAGCATTATTAATTCCAGATTGTAGCCGATTGGATGATGTTAAAATATAAGATGCTTTGTTAGAAATACTCAACCATTTATTTAATTCTCTTCCTGCATTAACCCTGAAACTAGTTCTACGATAGTCGCTACTGTTTCTTGCTACTCCTTGTTGATTGAGATCACTAAAACTGATAAAATAATTAGACTTATTATCGCCTCCGCTTATACTTAAAGAATTATCTAAAAAGAAACCTGTTCTAAAAATATCATTGTAATTTTTATTATTAAAAGTTTCTTTAGAATTTTTAGTTGTGATGGGATAAACTGTATTTCCTGTATTACTTACAAAATATCCGCCAGACGTATTTAAGACATCAGCAGAACCAGAACGATTGGCAATCTTATCGCCCCAAGTTCTAATTGCATTAGCAGCCCATAAACTATTATTACCTTGGCCATAAGTATTTTGCAAATCATAATAAGCACTCACTTGGTCGAAGGACACAGTTGACTTGAAAGAAATATTCGCTTTAGATCCAGAATTTCCTTTTTTAGATGTTATTATTATCACTCCATTTGCTGCTCTTGTTCCCCAAAGTGCTGCAGCAGACGCCCCTTTTAATATTTGCACATTGGCAATATCTTCAGGATTGATATCATTCAATCTACTTTGTTGTACAATCTGACCTCCAGAACTTTCATTTCGCGCATCACCACTAATAGGAACACCATCTAAAACAATTAAAGGATCAGTACTTCTTGTAATAGTACTTTGACCCCTAATTAAAATTTGAGAACCGCTTCCAGGATCACCCGATGAACGAGAAACTCTAACTCCAGAAGATTTTCCTGCTAAAGCATTCATAAGCCCTGCCTCACTTGAATTAGTGATTGCTTCTGCACCAATACGATTAGTAGCATATCCTAATTTATCCTTTCGGGTTTCGAAACCAAGGGCGTTAACAACAACATTATCAAGTGATGTTGACGTGGTTTTAAGAATAATGATTAATGGTTCCTCATTATTTACTGTTATTTCATTGTTTTCAAATCCAATAAAACTTGTAATTAAACTTTGTTTTCCTGAAGGAATTTGAATGGAGAAATTACCACTGTTATCAGAAACACGTGTTATTGTAGTTCCTTTTAATATAATTGTGGCTCCTGAAATAGCATTTCGTTTCTCATCTTGAATTATTCCTTTAACAATTCTATTCTGAGCAAAAGAAGATGAAAAAAATCCTAAAAGAAAAATTAAAAGAAGAAATAATTTGATTGGCTTTGTTTCTTTATTTTTCATAATGGCAACCGATTGGGTTATTTAAATGAATCGAATTGTTAAAAAATTGCTACGTATTGTTAAACTTAAAATATTAGAACCCAGGATTTTGAACCATCTGCGGATTATTCTGCACCTGAGTTACCGGAATTGGCAAAATAGTTCTCACAAAGAAAGTAGAAGTAGGTACTGTGTATTGAATTAATCTAGAAGTAGCATTACCGCCTGAACTAATTTTCACAAAATTGGTTTGTGTTCTGTTCAAATCAAAAATGCGCTGTCCTTCAAAGGCAAATTCCTTTCTTCTCTCAACAATAATACTGTCTAAATAAGCTGTTGCAGAAATACTACCAATTGGCGGCGTACCTGTGAGTACTGCATTATAAGGTCTTGTAGCAGATGCGGTATCTCGAGACTTTCTAATTAAATTGATATCAGTCAATGAAGTAGTAAGTAAAGTAGCGTTATTGGTAGCAACTGCTAATCTAGCATTTGCTTCTCCTCTTACTAAATACATTTCGGCAAAACGTAACACCTTAATATTTTCCATGTAAGTAGAAATATTGATATACTTAACAGGTAATGGAACATTTGTTTCTCCGCCCAAAGAATTTCTATTGCCGAGTGCAATAAAACTTCTGCGAATATCAGTAGCAGCATATGCTTCATACAATCCTCTAAAAGAAGTAAGTGTTGCTCCTGTACTTTTACTATTCATTGAAGTCATAGTACCCAATACTTCACCATAACCAAATTGACTGCTTATATAAGCATATGAATCGGTACCTGGATTATCATTGGTATTATTGGCAACTTCAAACATTGATTCTACGCTATTTTGTGTTCTAAAGTCTTGCAACATGGTTCCAAAGCTGTACAAAGTATATCTACCAGATGCTATTACTTGATTAGCTGCATCTGCAGCAGCTGCCCAATCTTGTTTATAAACTGCAACTCTTGCTTTTAATCCCAAAGTAGAAAATTTGTTCAACCTTATTTTAAACAATGTATTGTTTGCTGATCCACTACTCAATACATTTCCTGTTGCAGGAAGACGTAATAAAGCATCCGTAATATCTTTATCAATTTGAGCATATACTTCTGCAGCAGTGTTTCTTGGTGGATATACTACATCTAGTATATTGGTGATTGGTTTTATAACTAATGGAACACCTAAATGAGATCCATCTGATGTAAATCTCAAAGGACGTGCAAAGAATTTAACCAAATCAAAATAAACCAACGCTCGCACTGCATAAGCTTCTCCAACCAATTGCGCAGCTTCTTCTTGTTCTAAAGGAGTTGCTACTTTTTTTATGTTGGCTTCATTGGCAATGATTGCATTGGTGTTGCTTACAACCTGATACATTTGACTCCACATTCTACTAACGTTGGCATCAGTAGCTGTATGTGTCATGGTATTAATTCCAGTATAACGGTTACCACTTCTTACACTTCGGGTTGCATTATCAGATAAAATTTCTGGAATAATCATGGCGTCTCTACCATAGTAACTGTAAGATTGCATTAAAGAATACAAACCGTTTACAGCAGCTCTAGATGTAGCCATGCTATTGAATACATCTTCTGTTAAAACACTTTGTTGCGGCTTTACATCTAAAAAGTCTTTATTACAAGATGCCAATAAAAGCAAAGAGAGAACAGCAATTGTTGAATATATTTTTTTCATAAAAAGAAAATTTATGCAATTAAAAATTGATATCTACACCAAATAAAAATGTATTGAAAACAGGAGGCCTTTGAGCCATAGTTCCATCAACACTTACTTCAGGATCGGTATTGAAGCGCTTGTCTTTTACATAAGTATATAAATTTTGACCACGTAAATACAAACGAACATTATTAATTTTATATTTAGACAATAAAGCAGCAGGTAAGTTGTAAGATAGTGTAACATCTCTTAAACGGATATACGATCCATCATATAAGAAACGACTGCTTTCGAAACTTCCTGAAGATGATTGAGTACCTAAGAATACTGGTTTAGGCACGTCTGTGATTTGACCAGGCGTAGTCCACCTTCTACCATATTCATACCTGCTCAGACCATTGCTTTGATCGGAGAATCCAAGGTTAGCATCAGTTTTCTGTAAATAGCCATAATCATCATAAATTGTATTTCCCCAGAATGCATAAATTTGAAAGCTTAATTTAAAATTCTTGTATGAAAAAGCATTGGTTAATCCTCCATAAAATTGAGGCAAAGCACTTCCATATTGCAAACGAGGCAATGCTGTAGTAAATACGTTAGTAGTAGACTCTTTTGCTGCATCTCTAAACCAAAGTGCTTCACCATTAGCTGGATTCACACCTGAATAGCCTCTTTGAAAATGAGTATAAAAATCATTCCCTACCGCTCTTGAATAGTTGGCATTTCCCACATATGCAGGATCAATTTCTGTAATGGTATTGCGATTGGTGGTAATGTTGAAATCAGTAACCCATTTAAATCCATCACGCGTTGCAGGTAAAATATTTACCGAAGACAATGTTAATTCAACACCTGCATTTTTCATTGCTCCACTATTCACGGTGATATTGGTAACTCCATTTACACTTGGTATAGATTGACTGATTAATAACTGACTAGTTGTTCTAGTATAAACTTCAAATGATCCAGAAATTCTTCCTTTAAACATAGAAAAGTCTATACCAACATTTATTGGAAAATTTTTCTCCCAAGTTAAGTTGTCATTTGCTAGTTGTGTTTGAGCTAATCCAGATTGTAAATTGTAATCACTACCTGCACCATATAAACCAAATGATTCAAAATTATCAATACCCTGATTACCTGTATATCCAATACTACCTCTTAATTTAACTTCATTCAACCATTCAATATCGTAAAATTTCTCGTTAGAAATATTCCATCCAGCACCTATTGACCAGAATGTAGCTTTTCTAAAATTCTTTGCAAAGCGAGAAGAAGCATCTTCTCTAACCGAACCAGAAATAAAATATAAATCTTTAAAAGAATAATTTGCATTTAAAAATTTACTTAACAACCGATTAGCAGTTCCTGTTCCTGTAGTAAGCGTTGGGCTAGAACCTCCCGCTGCTGTGTTTGTACCTGGAGCAATTCCGTTTACAGCAATATTGATATCTACATCGGATCTGCTTTGCGCTTCATATCCAGCAAAAGCTTCTAATTTGTGATTGCTGCCAAATTCTGTTTTGTAACGAACAATATTGGTGCTTACCCAGTTGGTAATGTCTTGTGTATAATTTTCAATTGTACCTCCAACAGCAACTATAGCATTTCCTACACGCGGATCATATTGAATACTACTAAATGCATGGTTAAAATCGATGGCATAGGAGCCTTCGAAAGTTAAACCCTTTGCGATTTTATAATTCAAAGCAGCATTACCAGAAATATTATAGGTTTTAGCATTGCGAATGGTGGTTTCTATAACCGCTACAGGATTGTACCCGCTATTGTATCCTAACTCATACGTTTTTCCATCACTTTTATATACAGGCAACCAAGGGGCTAAACGATACATAGCTCTGATAGGATTGGCAAAAAAAGCAGCACCTAAAAAATTACTTGTCCGCTGATAGCTACCACTAAAGCCTCCTTTGAAAGAAAGTCTTTTAGATAATTCAGAAGTTATATTAACTCGATATGTTGCTTTATCATAATTAATTCCCTTAGTTGGAGCATCAGAGTGATAATAACTTCCTGAGACAAAATAGGTAGACTTTTCATTACCACCACTTGCGTTCAAATTGTATTGTGAATATTTACCTTGACGAAGTACTTGATCAAACCAATCAGTATCGGTAGTTCGGCTGATGCTGTTGGCATTCAACAAAGAATCGTAGGAGCTTTCGCGATTGCCCGCATTAACCCAACCTTCTCTATAATATTGCAGATATTGAGCGGTATTCAGCGTTTTCTGCTCATCTCTAATGGTATTGTTATTTGTACCATTTTGATAAGTGAAATTGATTTTAGATCTTCCTGATTTGCCTTTTTTAGTAGTGATCAAAACAACTCCATTGGCAGCTCTAGATCCATAAAGGGATGTTGCAGCTGCATCTTTTAAAATAGACATTGTTTCTACATCATTGGCATTTAACCCAGCAATAGTATTACTATTCATTCCAGAAATATCCCCGCTCACAACTGGAATTCCGTCAATTACATATAAAGGTGCAGAACCAGCATTGATAGAACCTATTCCACGTACCCTAATATTGGGAACACTTCCTGGCTGACCACTTGCATTTGAAGATTGAACTCCAGCAATATTTCCTTGGATACTTTCTTGCACGGAAGCATTTGGTGCACTTTCTATTACTGCATTTTTTACCGTACTTACAGCTCCTGTAAATGAACTACGCTTTTGGTTAGAATAAGCCAACACCAACACTTCTGAAAGATTGTTTTCAGCGTCCTGCATTTTAACAATGGTCATTTTAGGATCAAATACAGAAACATTCTGTGAAATCAGGTCAACCCTTGAAAATTGGAGTACCTCTCCTTTTTTTACTTTTAGGGTAAATGAACCATCCTCTGTAGATATAGTACCTCCTTTAGATTTTAGCACTTTTACTGATACATTAGATAAAGCTTGATTATCCTTTAAGGATACAACCTTACCTAATACAGTAATTAGATCATTTGTGGCATTGGAACTTGCATTTTGAGCGATGATTGTGTTAGATAGCAAAAGTATTGCCATCCCAAACATAGCCATAAGTCCATGGATGTTTTTTTTCATATAGCAGTAGTTATAGCGTAATAAATAGCTCTAATGAACTATTTGAAAGACCAAAATAGTTAAGAAAACTATAAAGAGGTGATTTTGTTATTTCTAAAGCATTTTCAAATAATTTTTGTAATTTCCGAAATGATTTTAGTGTTTCCGAAATTTGCTACGCGTTGATTTACAGTTAATTAGAATTTTTATGCTTAAAAAAGGCAAAGAAGAAATTATATATTTACTGAACAAAGCCATCGAAAAATTTCAGTTTGAGACTGGAAAGTCTATTGTTCAAAACACCAATCGTAAGAATTATGAGGAGTTGGCAATTGCGCTAAGTGAAATCAGCAATCTATTACCAGAAACAGCAGAACAATTTGGCCATATTTCTTATGAAGCTGATCCTCAAAAAGATAAAGCAGCATTTCCTTTTCGAAAATACGATATAACAGGGGGGCAAATTAAAGATGCTTTAATGGGATTAGTGGCCAACCCAAGGTCATTCTTAATTGATACTTGTTATGTGTATTTATATAAAATGGGCCGCCAGGCTTTTGAATTAAATCCAATCGATCCTTCGCTGATTGCCACCGATGAAAGTAATAGCGGTTCCAAAGACAGTTATTCTATCATCACCGAAAACCAGCAGTTGAAATTGCGAATGGCAGCATTACAAAAACAAACTGATCGTACTATTTTTCAGCGATTGAAGTTTTATAGAATGATTTTTATTCCTCTATGCATATTATTTCTGGCTAGTGGAATTTATTTCTGGAATTTAAACAATAAAAATTCCAAAAAGTGGCACACAATCCAAGAAGATTTTAATTTATTACCTTATAAAGTTACTCAGTCTGAAATTGATAGTTTAGAAGGTATATGGATCTGTCATACTAGTTCTCCACAAGCCCGTTTATCTGACCCAAATCGGTTTCATAAAGTGGTAGCTAACTTAATTGATATAAAATATAAGGATGGCTATTTTAGCTATCAGCGATATGGAGCTAGCTTTAATCATATTGGATACGCTCAGTTTGAATCTCCAAAAATAATATCCATACATTCTCGAATTAATAATACCGATCATAAAATTGAATACCCCCGTCATAGTTTAATGAGTTTAGATAATGCTCAAAATTATTTAACAGCCATATCTGCTTCATGGAATTTTGATGCAGGAGCAAATAATAGAATTATTGGAATAAGAGAAGTTTATCAAAAATTAGGCAAAAGTGGTCGAATAGAGGAAGTGATTAATACTCCGGCCAATGCAAGCTGCCAATGCAAAATAATTAAATGGTATCAACACAATTTACCCGTGCAAACATTCTATCTAAAAAATATGATATTGGATTCATTGAAAAATCCAATATTAATGGATTTAATTGATGAGCGAAGTATATTATTGAAAGATCCGGAAGCGGGTGTGGTAAAAGCTAAAATTCAATAAGTAAAAACGTTTTCTAATTTTTCCTTTGACTAATGTATAGCACATTGCTGGCATCCGAACATGCTGCACCAATATCCAAAAAGCCATCCTTATTTATATCACCGAGTGCTAATCCGTACACGCTTCCTTTTCCATCACCAATTTGAACTTCTTTAAATTTGTCTCCATTACCAAGATTAAAAAATGCGGTTGTTTTAGATTGCACATATCCAACTACTATATCTAATTTTTTATCATTATTAAGGTCGCCAATAACGATTGAGTAAGGAACTCCTCTTTCTCCAAAAGCAATAGGATCAAGCAATCCACCATTTTTATCATTGAAATAAATAAAAGTTCCGGCTATTTCATCGCCCACCACTAAATCTATAAATCCATCTTTGTTTAAATCAGCGGCAGCCCCTGTGCGGGCATTGTTTTTAGTGGGCCCAAATGATTTAGTTTTAGTGAAGTTTGCTTTTCCATCATTATAAAAAATTTGGCTCTGACCACCATCTCTATGAGGAATGGCTAAATCTATAAATCCATCATTGTTAAAATCTGCTGGAATAATTGTTGTTGCAGAACCAGAAGGAATAGCCCTGAAATCTTGTGAGAGAAAATTACCATAACCATTGTTAAGGCAATAATAAGAAACCCCTTGCCGATTTGCTGCAAGTATATCTGGCTTCCCATCATTATTTAGATCTGCAACAGAAGCATATCTGGTATTCCATTTTGCATCCCCCCAAGATTGTGAAACACTAAAAAGGCCTTTTCCATTATTGAAATAAATAAGCTTATCGGTTTTATCGTTACTAACAACAATATCCATATCTCCATCAGCATCTAAATCTGCCAATACGGTGGAATAGGTATTATCTGGTTTTGTTCCTAGATCTACTGCATTAGGAAATTCACCTTTGCCGTTATTGATCAAAATTTTATTAAACAGTGGCCAATGTCTTCCTTTAGCTAAAACAATATCCAAATTTTTGTCACCGTTTAAATCTGCAAAACTAATATTAGCTGAAGTTTCAGATTTTTCTTCTAAAATAATTATAGAATCAAATCTTCTCAGTTCTAATTGTTCATCACTATTATTTTTATGTAGTTTGAACTGCAATGAGGTTAACGTAAGGAATATACATAACCCAAATACTCCAAAAGTAATAAATTTCATGTTCGTTTATTTTGTTCCTAAATGCTCGATGATGCAACATTTGAATATAGACTTCTAAAACACAGAAAGGAAATAATCAAAATGTTTACGAATATACGTTTTAGTATTACATGAAGTGCCACCTAATTTCATCTGTTACATTTCAAAAAAGGGGAGATATCATTCCTCGAATTTTATAGTTAATATTAGATCTGCTCTAGTAGTCATAGAACATTTAGTACCTATTTCATGTTATAAACAAATATGCTAAAGAACATCTTTCCCCTAGTTTCTGAAATTCCGGTTGAATGGCAGCTCAATGAATTAATTGAACAACGTGAATACCTTGTAAATGGAGAACTCCGGATTTGGGATGGACCAATGAATGAAGTGGTCTCTCCAGTATCTATCAACAACGGTAATAGTATTGAGAAAAATATTATCGGCACAACGCCTCTGCTTACTCAAAAGGAATCCCTGGAAGCATTGGATGCCGCTGTAGCAGCTTATAAAAATGGCACTGGGGATTGGCCAACCATGAGTATTGCCAATAGAATTTCTCATGTAGAACAGTTTCTTGTTGAAATGAAAAAGCAACGGTCTACTGTTGTAAAGTTATTGATGTGGGAGATTGGTAAAAATTTACCTGACAGTGAAAAGGAATTTGACCGAACATGTATTTATATTGAAGATACCATTAAGGGATTAAAAAATTTAGACCGTCGCAATTCAAAATTTGAAAATGAAGAAGGGGTAATTGCACAAGTTAGGCGTGTGCCATTAGGTGTTGCTTTATGCATGGGGCCTTATAATTACCCATTAAATGAAACCTTTACTACCTTAATTCCTGCATTGATCATGGGAAATACGGTGGTATTTAAACCAGCTAAATATGGTGTTCTTTTCATAAAACCATTACTTGGTGTATTTAAAAATTGTTTCCCAAAAGGTGTTATCAATATTATTTATGGTAAGGGAAGAGAAACAGTTGGTGCATTAATGGAAAGTGGTAAAGTAGACGTTTTTGCATTTATTGGAACCAATAAGGGAGCAACTGACATTAAGAAATTGCATCCAAAGCCAAATAGATTAAGGAGTGTTTTAGGATTAGATGCAAAAAATCCTGCCATTGTGCTTCCAGATGCTAACCTCGAAACAGCTGTTAGTGAATGCATAGCCGGATCTCTTTCTTACAATGGACAAAGGTGTACAGCATTAAAAATAATGTTCGTGCATGAGCAAGTAGCCGATAGTTTCATAAAAAAATTTAACGAAGGCGTAACAACATTAAAGTGTGGTATGCCTTGGGACAAAGAGGTTAAAATAACCCCTCTGCCAGAGCCTGGTAAAACAAATTATTTAACGGATCTTGTAAATGATGCAAAGCAGTTTGGGGCATCAGTTATTAATGAAAATGGTGGTGAAGTAAATGATACTTTCTTTTACCCTGCTGTACTATATCCAGTAAATAAACAAATGCGCTTGTATTCCGAAGAGCAGTTTGGCCCTGTGGTACCGATCGTTCCATACAAAGATATTGAGGAGGTAATTAATTATGTAGTTCAATCTAACTTTGGACAACAGCTAAGTATTTTTGGAACTAATCCAAAAATGATTGGTCATTTAATTGATGAGTTGGCTCACCAAGTAGGTCGTATCAACATTAATGCCCAATGTCAGCGGGGACCGGATGCTTACCCTTTTAATGGAAGAAAAGATAGTGCAGAAGGAACGCTTAGCGTTGATGATGCTTTAAGAGCATTCAGTATCCGCATGTTGATCAGTACTAAAGATACCATTGCTAACAAACAGATAGTGCAATCAATTGTAAGGGAACATCAAAGCAACTACTTACGTTTAGACTATATTTTTTAAATGATTGCACGCACGCATATTTATCCAAGCGATTGGATATACGTTCATTAGGAGGAAAATATCAATAGGAAGATTTTACACAATTATCTGGAAGAAGTTGCACAACAAATGATCATGAATTCTTTTTTAAATGAAGAAGTAAAAGTAAATTATTTAAAAAATGTGGAGGAGAGATTGGGGCGGATTGAGATTGATAAAAACTATTCGGAATAGCTAAAAGAATTAAAAACGATCAACATTAAAAAAGTTAATTGAACTGAATTCCGTTTGTAACTCTGGAGATTCCATTAATTATCTACTACTGTAATAATACCCCTAGCCCTAATATCTTTTGATGAAGCCCCAAGCATAATTCTGAAATCGCCTGGTTCAACCACCCATTTCATTTTATCATTGAGCATTTGAAGTAATTCAGGTGTAATCGTAAATTCAACATCTTTTGTTTCGCCTGCTTTGATAAAAATTCGTTGAAAGCCTTTCAATTCTTTTACTGGACGTGCTACAGATGCCAGCTCGTCTCTTATGTATAACTGTACTACTTCATCCCCATCGCGTACTCCTGTATTTTTTACAGAGCAATGAACAGATATGGTATCATTGTTTTTTATTTTCGTCTTATCAAAAAACAAATCACTGTATTGAAATTGAGAATAACTTAATCCAAAGCCAAAAGGAAAAAGCGGCTGACCAGTTAGGTTTATATAGTCGTCGTTTCTACCTGTTGGTTTATGATTATAAGTTAATGGCAACTGCCCTTCTGTTACAGGAAATGTTATTGGCAATTTCCCAGATGGATTGTAATCTCCAAATAAAATATCTGCCACAGCATTGCCTCCTTCCTCTCCGGGATACCATGCATCTATAATAGCTCCCACATTTTTCATCCAGTTATTCATCGTAATTGCGCTACCACCAATAAGTATTACCACAACAGGGGTTCCAGTGGCTGCCACTTTATTGATCAATTCTTCCTGCTTACCCGGCAAATTAAGATATGCCCTGTCTTTTCCTTCTCCTTCTTCTATACCTGCAACAATAATTGCTACATCAGCTATTTTTGCAGTTGCTACTGCAGCATCGATTTTTTTTTGCCAGCTATTCTCAACGCCTACGTTCCAGATTAATTTAAACCAAGCAGAACCAGATGATTCAAAAAACCTAATTTCTATATCATACTCTTTCCCGTTTTCAAAATAAAAATCAGTAACGCTGATAGAAAAAGTTTGGCTCTTCCAATTATCAATAACCAATTTATTATTTAAATACAGTCTATAGCCATCATTCCCTTCCAGTCCAATTTTAAACTTTCCAGTTTTTGTGGTTTTAATTTTTCCTTTCCATTTAGCAGCGTAAAAATCAAAATTTATGTTTGGGTGGGGTGAATATAATGTCCACCTAAAATTAATATCTTTATCTACCCTAGTAACAATTGGGTTTCCGTTTAATTGTATGTTATTAAAATATGCTGCTTGTAGACCCTCTTGCTTTGTTCCATTAATATAAGTAAATAAATTTTGTGTTGGCACTACAGTATATGGATTAAACTGACGGCTACATCCATCAGCATATAAAACCTTAGTATTTTTTCCTGCTTTATTTTTTATACCATTTAAAATATTAACCTTTCCATTACCTGGGCCACTGTAACCTCCCAGTCTAGCTTCCATTGCATCTGGACCGATTACAGCAATGGTGCGAATTGTTTTTTTAAGTGGAAGGATATCTTCATTTTGTTTTTGATCTTTCCCATTTTTTAATAACACTATTGATTTTAAAGCCGCTTCTTTTGCTAAATTCTTATGTGCTACATTGTTACTCCACTTTACTACTTCTGCTTCGTTGATGTAGGGCTGTTCAAAAAGCCCTAGTTCAAATTTTATACGCAACACTCTCGCTACTGCTTCATTTACTATTGCTTCATTTA
>JANOQC010000100.1:0-4730 GCA_031422175.1 Sphingobacteriia bacterium
GCAACAATCAATACCGTCTGTATAGTATCATTTAAACTCAAATCAAACGAATACGCTAATAAAACTAGATTTATATCAGCTTCAACAACTCTCTACGGGTGGTAAACTTTGGAGTGAAATGCTGGTAAACTTTGAGTGAAATATCCAACAGTAAATAATTTTTTTTCTGCCCCTTCAAATTCTAATCTTCAAATAAAAAGAATTGTTGAACAATTAAAGAAAGAAAATAACTCATTTATTGTTAAACTTGCCAATAATGAAGGGTTTTCGAGATGGGATAAAATTGAATTTAAAATAGTAAAAAAGAATGTTTCTCAAATAAGAAGTCAAAGTACAAACTCAACTTTAATTGATTCCTCAATCGCTTATGATACCATTGCTTTGATTCCATTAGTTTTACAAAACGATAAAAGCGTAAACTCATTTATTGCTTGTAAGCTAGAAAAAATTATAGCATTTCAATTATATGAAAGGAATAATTACCAAAAATTCGGATACAACAATAGTAATAATACACCCGATGCAAATCATATAACTAGAAAATTTTTATCAATGGATCATCGTGTATTCGGATATACAAAGTTTGGAATTCTTGATTCAGCATTGTCATTTTTTAAGCCAAAGCCAAAAAAAGGATTCAATTTTTATTCTTTGCAATACAAAGGGAATTCTATGAATAATACTACTGCACAAGCTACTGAAGATCCCTGTGAGGAGGAAGCATGGTTTTATGATGATGGATATGGAAACATAAGTCAAGTCACAAATTGGTATGGTGTAGGCGGTCCTTGTGAGAGTGGTACTAGTTGGGTAGAGAATTATAATCCTAATTGGGCTAATGACAATGGGGCGGGGACTAGTGGAGGTAGTGGTGGGCAACCAATTGATAATAATGGTTATTATTATTCTCAAATTGGCAAGCTACAAGCCGAAATATCATATAATTCTTTTACTCCAATTCCGTGTCAATACTTGCAACAATTTTATAACATTGGTAATTTTAAAGCACCACCATCAGTATTAAGTAAAGTATATTCAATGTATTCTTTATATGCGTCAGCTTATTATATGATGCCTTCTTGGCTTAATTCTTCCTTTGGTGTATTTCCTTACGGACAAGCAAAAGTTCAAGATATTTTAGAAGCCAAAGGAACAGTAGTAAATTGTGATTATTTTCCAGTACATATAACACAATTACCATCCATCAATGGAGTAGTAATGAAGCCAAATGAATTTCTTGAATATTTTAGGAAAAATATTAATACATTTATAAATAAAAATAGTGGTACAACTTTTGAACCTTATGTTGATATCTTGATAGATGAAACTAGTAGTTGGAATTCTAATAATCCCTTAGGATCAATTCTTCATATAGATATGATAAAAGATGGGAGTGTAGTGGTTTCTGATTATCAAAATAATGACCCTTTTTTGAATCAAGCTTCTTTTACTTTTTCAACTTTGAAAACGCCACTTGATGGAATGCATCCTGTGAGTGGCAATAGAAGGTTTGGAATTCAAGTTGATAATGTTAATGGAGGGTATACTTTTTATGTTTCAGCTGTAGATCGGATTACTTCAAGTTTATTCGAGGTTCCTAATAATGGATTAGGTGCATTAGGATTTATGACAGGATTTGATCAAGCAGATGCATTATGGCGGAGTATGCAATTTAAGATTATTAGTTTTATTACATCACCTTCTTCAGGTGGATCGGCAACCTTATATAACGGATCACCAGAAATTATTGCTAGACCAAAATTTGATGAAATAAAAACTTTCTTGCAAAATCCGAATATGTCTATTGCTGAATTAAAAATATTAATGGGCTGTTAAATTAGGGTATATGAAAATTGTAAAAATTCTTGTAAATGCTTTAGTGCTATTCTTTTTCTTAGGAATAATTTATGCATTATCATCAGTTTCATTAGATGTTGTGATAGCTTTAATCGAAGAGAGGCGAGTAGAAAAATACCACTTCAAATTTTTTGAATATTTAATATATTTTTGGATATTAGATGGAGTATTTATGTATCCATACTTAATATTTTATCGCATCATTCTCACCAATTTTAATTACAAAATAGCTGAAAAAATTATTGCTGGACTCATTATTGGTTTTATGATTGGAGTAATTTTGGTAAAATATGATGTAAGTTTTTATACTGGGAACCTTCGGCCTTTTAAAATCATTATTTTATATATGATTGCAAATACTTTAATCGTAATAATAGATCATATATTTTTTACAAAAAGAAACACTGATCCAAAAGTTTCCTGAATTTCAAGATGTCATTTAATTTTCACATCAGTACTAATTAGTTGATTATCAATTAACTAATTGATTTTCATCTTAAAATTCGATTAAATTCTAAAAAATATTTATAAAATAATCTAGTTTATAAAATAAACTAGTCTATGTTTGCTGTGTCAAATTTAAACAATGAAACACGCAATCATCATCATCGCTACTTTATTGCTCGCAATGTGTATACAAGCACAAACAAGAGTGAGGGGCTCAGTTAAAGATAATCGAGGGAGAATTATGGCTGGGGCTAATATCAGTTTAAAAGGATCTTATGATGGAACCACTACCGATTCTACTGGAAATTTTGCATTCAAAACATTTGAAAAGGGTCCAATGGTTTTAGTGGCCAATAATATAGGGTATAAAATTGTTGAAGTTCCTGTAACTATAGGAAAAGATACTGTAACTGTAGATTTTCAATTAAAAGAAGAGATCAACGAATTAACCGCTGTTGTAATCACTGCTGGTTCTTTTGAAGCAAGCGATAAGAAAAAAGGAACGGTTTTGAAACCATTAGACATTGCCACAACTGCTGGCGCTAATGCAGATATTTCTGCAACTATTCAAACTTTACCAGGTGCACAAAAAGTAGGTGAACAAGAAGGTTTATTTATTAGAGGTGGTAGTGCAGAAGAAGCAAAAATTATCATTGATGGGTCTGTTGTAAATAATTTCTTTTATAGTTCAGTACCTGGTATTTCTCAACGCGGTAGATTTTCCCCCTTCTTATTTAGTGGAACCGTTTTTAGTTCAGGTGGCTATTCAGCAGTATACGGACAGGCATTGAGTAGTGTGTTGAGTTTGGAAAGTGTAGATATTCCTGAGAGAAGCGAAATTCAATTAGGTGTATCACCTATTTTTTTAAGTGCCGGTTTTCAGGAAGTAACTAAAAACAAAAAATCAAGTTTTGGATTAAGTTATAATTGGGTGAATTTAACCCTCTATCAAAATTTAGTTCCTCAAGCTCCTGATTTTTTCAATGCTCCTTCTTTTCATACGGTTGATGCCAACTATCGTTTCAAAACCAAAAAGAATGGAATGTTTAAAGTGTATGCCTATTTTAACTCAGGTGATCTAGGTGTGCGTAACCCTTCTTTAGATAGTATTGGTTTGAAAAATGCATTCAATTTAAAGAACAGAAATTTCTTTACTAATGTAAGCTTTCGTCAATTCTTAGGAAAAGGATGGAAACTCAATACAGTAGCTAGTGTGAGCTATAACAAAGACAATATTAATACGGAAGTTCAAAATCAACAGAACCAAAAAATTCCTGTTGTGAATATTCCTGTGATTGATTATACCAATTTCAATTTGGAATCTCGCCAATGGATGGTACAAGCACGTGCAGTGTTAGATAAAAGATTTGGAGCCATCAATACATTGCGATTTGGTGCTGAACTATGGAATAATGCAGACAGTAGCAGGTACACCAATTTGGCTGGAACATTCCCCACTAAAGTAACTGATTTTTATACAGCTGTATTTGCTGAATCCGATTTGTATTTATCGAACAATGTTGCTTTTAGACCAGGTATTAGAATAGAACACAGTGGTTTATTGAATCGATGGAATATAGCGCCGAGAGCAGCTTTATCTTATAAGGTAGATAAGAATAGTCAATTCTCCATCGACTACGGAATGTTCTATCAAACACCTGAAAGAAGATACTTAGCCAGTAATAGTAATTTTGACTTTTTAAGAGCAGACCATTATATACTTACCTATCAACATTTATCTACCAACTATACATTTAGGGTTCAGGCATTCTATAAAGATTATGTAAATTTATTAAAAACTGATGCAGCTGTTGTAAACGCAGTAAGCACCAACGGGGAAGGTTATGCGCAAGGTGTTGAATTATTTTGGAGAGATAGAAAAACGTTTAAAAACTTTGATTATTGGATCAGTTATTCTTATCTAGATACCAAGAGAAATTACAATAATTACCCTAATTCAGCAATGCCCACATTTGCTGCTAACCACAGTGGAAGTGTAGTACTAAAAAAATTCTGGGTAAAACAAATGTTTGGTGTGAACTGGAGTTGGAACTGGAGCACGGGCAGACCATACTTCAATCCAAATAATAGTAAAACGGATTTCTTGTCTGACAGAACTATATTTTATAGTACCAATAATTTCAGCTTGAATTGGTTGCCTAAATTGGGTAAAGCCAATACCGTGGTTGTACTTGGTATCAACAATGTATTTAATGAAACTCAAATTTTTGGATATAATTATAGCAACAGATTAAGAGACCCTCAGGGTCAATTGATTAGAGAAGCGGTAATTCCTCCAGCACCACGGAGCTTTTTCTTAGGAGTATTTTTAAGCTGGGGTGTAGATAGAACGCAACAAAACATTAATGGAAACTTATAATAAACAATTTAAACTACACAAAATGAACAACGATCAACAACGCGAT
>JANOQC010000101.1:0-20755 GCA_031422175.1 Sphingobacteriia bacterium
TAGTAATCATAAAACCAACGCTACTAATACACCTACACACTCATTAATTTTAATAACCGTGTGAGCTTAACAAGGAGTAGCAAAAATGCCCCATCAGCTTCTTAACTAGTGGGGCATTTTTAATGGGCATTTATTCTACTCTGCTTAATGTTAGGCGAAGGCTCATTCACCAGATAGCTTTAAAATACGCAATTCTAATTGTTCAGTAATTCTGAAATTAGTTGATTTGATTTTAGATAGTATAGGTTTTACCGAGGGAATAATTCCAGCAAGTTTAGCGTCTACAATAACTCCTATAGTTCCAATTATTGTTAAGCCAAGTTGATTTGCAAATTTTCTTCCTTTGAGATCATCAATGATAAGAAGACAATCATCTAACTCAATAGCCAAAGCAATAGCACTTGCTTCACCTTTATCTACTGAAGCTTCTATTATTGATTGATAATTCTTATCACTAGGTTCTTTAATTTCAATCCAGGTAGGAAGTGGTCTGCCAAATTCTTTAGCTACTTCTGAGGTCGTTATTATATTTCCGAATAATTTATTTAGGATTGAAAGTTCACCAATTTTGTCTAAGTAGGATAAGGCAACTAGTGTCAGAGATGATAGTTCTGTGCATTCTTGATATCTTTTTCTAGTTCCATTTGAGGATATTCAAAAATCGACACTCCATAGTTGCCTAAAAGTTCCATGAATGCCCGCTTAGAGTAACCTGCAAGTTCAGCAGCTTGACCTAAAGACAATGAGCCTTTTTCATAAAGCTTAGCTGCAAAAAGCGTTTTAGCTTCATGCTCGTCGAGATTATCAGGTATTTCCAGCGTCATTGTTTTCATATTCCAAATTTAAGAAAAATTGCTAAGAGTTTCAAATAATAAGAGTGTCACAAAAGCTTTCGCCTAACGGTTAACGTATTTAAGTTGTTGGGATAATCTTATTACAATATACTCTATTATTACTTCTCTTTATTACTAGATCAATTATTCAATTATATCTAATGTCCCAATAACTTGAATACGATGTTGTGCGAAGGTCGTCTTACAGCTTAATCTTTCAACATGCTGCCGACCGGAGTTCGGCAGCTGATAACTTTTCCTTTTGTTTAATAGCACTACTTGGTCAATAACGTAAAAGAAGTTTACGTTGTTGACCTATCATCTAATCAAAATTTTAAAGAAATAAAAAAGGTTAAAAAACATTGATTTTAGCGTTAAACACCTAACCCAAATTGAATAAAATTTAAAAAATATCTTTTAACTTCATGCAAGCCTTTTGCCTACGGCGCTTCACAATCTAGCTTGCGGCGCCTTCGACTAAAGGCTTGCAGTTTTGATCTTAATTTATGATGCTTTTCAAAAAACTTTCGCAACTAATACTTCAATATTATAACACTGAAAAATATCTACAGCTGACGAATTTCGCACCACACTTAAAAGTAAGCATATTCTCATCGCAAAGCAAAAAATTTGAAAACTCATATTTTTTTTTCATCTAAAATTTTTGCGGAAATTGAGTAGAAATCGATCTCAATTAATTTATTTGCTACCTCTTTTTCGCAATGAACTACTTATAAAACGCAAAGACTTTTTTTATCATTTCAGTTTATCTAATGGACTTTCTATTTTTCCAATCGCAACATTACTCTCATGTGTATATAGCATTGTTGTTCTTATACTATTATGACCCAATAAACTTTGTATTATCCTAATATCTGTTCTCGACTCCATTAAATGCGTTATATAAGCTATGTCGCAACATATGAATACCGCCTTTTTTATTAATACCAGCTACTTTCTTAACATAATTTAAATCGCACCATTTAGCCCATGCAAGCCAATCCATTCTTGACAGAGATAAAAAATAGATTTAGCTGAATTTCAATCATACATCTAAAGTTCTATCGTTTACTGTAAATATGCTTGCTACTAAACGCATATTTCTACCTTTTTTAACGGAGGATTTCTATAAATTTGACTGTATTTATTATCTATTTCTATGCCTCCCCTCAAACAACATAAATTAAAATCAGTTCTCCCTAGTGGGGCTAAAGACATTTCTTTTTTTGAGCAAGTGTTTGAAGTGGCAAAACTTATTCCAATAGGTAGAGTTACTACTTATGGTGCCATCGCTAATTTTCTTGGAACCAAATCGAGCGCAAGAATGGTTGGTTGGGCTATGAATGCAGCGCATAGTATGCCTGAAATACCTGCTCATAGAGTAGTAAATAGAAATGGAATGCTTTCAGGGAAAATGCATTTTGCAACACCTACCCGAATGGAAGAGCTACTTAAAAAAGAGAGAATAAAAGTACTCAATGATCAAGTAGTGGAATTCGATCAAGTATTCTGGGATCCTGCAATCGCATTTTCTTAATTATATTTGCCGCCAATGAGCGCAAAACCTAACCTTCACACCATATTATCTCCTCGGTTATTAGATATCTATGATGTTTCTGATAGTATAGTAGTTATAATTGATGTATTTAGGGCAACATCTACCATTGCCACTGCATTGTATAATGGTGCAACCAGAATTATTCCTGTAGATACCGTAGAAAAATGTATAGAAATTGGCCATATTACCGGTGGAATAACTGCTGGAGAAAGAGATGGTAAAATTATTGCAGGGTTGAAGCACGGCAATTCTCCTGCGGAATATCCCAGGGAATTTATTGAAGGTAAAACATTGGTGTTAACCACCACTAATGGTACAAAATTGCTGCATATGGCTCTACAAGCAAGTGCATCGGAAGTAGTAACTGGCTCTTTCCCTAATATTTCGGCTTTGTGCGACCATCTTGTAAAACAACAAAAAAATGTTTTTTTAGGTTGCTCTGCATGGAAAGACCGATTCAATCTAGAAGACACATTGTTTGCAGGAGCAGTAATTGAGCGGATAAAACACCATTTTACCATTCACTGCGACAGTAGTTTGATGGCAGAAAATATGTATGCATTGCATAAACATGATATTAAATCCTTTATCCGTCATACCACCCATTGGCATCGATTGGCACAATATGGATTAGAAAAAGACTTAGAGTATTGTGTTAACCCAGATCAGGCAAATATTTTACCATTTTATCAAAATGGAGACCTTATAATTGCCTAAAGCTTCAATTAACAAACATTTCATCCACACTGCAATTAATTAGCCTCGAATATCGGTGTAGATTCCTTTATTTTTGCAAATTGGTCTTTTTCGACTGATATATCCTATGGCACTACCGTATTTAGTTAAACATATATATAATAACGCAACAGAAGAAGTAATTCGCAGAGGTAAAAAAATTCATGCTTTAGGAAACGTGGAGTTGATAGAACATGACGATTTAATGGGAAATATTGTTTTCCGAGTTAAAGATGATGGGTATGCTACATTTTATAAAGTACATATAACCCAATTCAAAGACGCTAAAACGCTTTCACTCCGTTGTACTTGCCCTTATAATTTATCGGAGGTTTGTAGGCACAAAGCTGGTGCCCTTTTTCACCTTCAGGATATGTTAGACAAAAACCTGTTAGGCGATAAAGAAACATTATACGACCAAAAGCATACAGTAGTTAAAATAAAATTACTCGACCTGAAATTGTTCAGAATGCTTACTTCTACTGAAACCTATGAAAAGGCACAAGAATATATAAGAAGTAATACAGCCAATTTAATAGAAGCAAAAAACGAAAGGGTTGTGGCTGAGGTTGATTATGAGAGCGATAAATACAGAGTAGTTTTACAAAAAAATGAGGAAAGAAATTTTGATACTAGTTGTACTTGTAGCAGTGAAACAGATCATCCTCTTTGTGTTCATAAAGCCATTGTTTTTCATCAACTATTGAAGAACCATGGTCCTGCATATTTTGATAGTATCAGAAATTGGGATAAGGAGAAAAATAAATTATTGGCATTATACGGGTATTCATTAGATGATGAGTTATCCAATAAATTTGAATTTACTTATACCGATGGCAAACCTTTTTTAAGGGTATTGGATACTTCTATAAAAAGGGTTTCTTTAAATTCTGCAGCTGAGTTAATCCCAAAATTGGTGGAAACAATGGTTACTGCTGCTGATACTTTTGATGAACCTGCAGCTGCAACCATGAAAATGGGTTTGGTAATCACTACTCAACAATTGCAATATCCTTATGTGCAATTTGAATTGGTTCAGGGAGAAGCAGATGATAGCAATACAAAATATGTAACCAAAACGGTTAAGCTCGATCTTACCAAATTTATCAATACCGAAGTATTTTCTGAGGACGATAAAATGCTTTTACAGCAATTGCGAAAATTAATGCCTTCTGAGGTTAGTAGGTACCTAAACAGAAATTCTCCTTTCAGTGGCATTTGGGAAAATATTATACAACAGCACGATGATGAATTGCCAGAGGAAACAAGGCATTTGATTAATGAATACTTGCATCCAAAGTTTAAAAAAATTATTGCTGAATTATACAACAATCCATTTGTATTTTATTTGCCAGATAATAAATCTTTTACTACCGCAAATTTAGAACAGGCAAGCTTTTCGGACTATTTCATCAGCCCAGAATTAGAAATTAGCTATAATAACAATCAATATATAGTGGATTGCAGAATCAAACTGCCCTTGGCTGATTTAAATATTACCGATAATGCTTCCAATGCTCACTTTTTATTTCAGTACCACCAACAGTTCTTTATTTGGGAAAAAGCGGAAGATATTTTGTTGGTAGAAAAATTTCTTCCTTCAGGTAAAATGGTTATTGAGGCAGCAGATTGGTCGAGACAGCTACAAGAATTTATACTGCCGCTTTCTAAAGAGTATGGGGTTCATTTTACCAATGTAAAAAAAGAGGAAGTAAAAGATGCAAAGCCCGAACTAAAAATTTTATTGAAAGAGAAGGGTGATTACTTATTGTTCCAACCTATTTTTAATTATAAAGGCTATGATGTTACTAGTACCGATAAAGAAAAAATATTCTTCCCAATTGCCGACAAGTTATTGGTTATTCATAGAAATATTCCATTAGAGTTAGAGTTGATGCAAAGAATTGAATCATTGCATTCTGGTTTTGTAAAACCTTTAGAGTCTAATGTGTTGGCTTTAAAAGGCAAAGATGTTTTGAAAAATAATTGGTTTTTCTTATTTATCGATGCAGTAAAGGAAATGAATATTCCTGTTTTTGGATTTGACGCGTTAAAGAATTTCAGATTTAATACTGCTAAACCAACTACTAAAATTTTTATTAGTAGCAATACCGATTGGTTTGATGCGAAAGTAGAAATACAATTTGGCGAGCAGAAAGTAACTGTTGATGATGTTAAAAAAGCATTATTGAATAAACAACAATTTGTTCAATTAACAGATGGAACCCTAGGTATTTTGCCAGAAGAATGGATTAAAAAATATTCCTTGCTATTTAGGGTAGGAGATGGCAAAACAGGCGATATGAAGTTGAGCAAGTATCACTTCAGCGTTATTGAAGAATTGTATTTGCAACGAGACGAAGAAGAACTATTTTTTCAATTAGAAGAAAAATACGAAAGAATAAAAGGAAATCATTCTATTAAACCTATTCCTGCGCCAGCACATTTGCAGTCTATTCTTCGGCCTTACCAAGAAAGTGGATTTCAATGGTTGAATTATTTAAGAGAAGTTCAATGGGGTGGAATTTTGGCGGATGATATGGGACTGGGGAAAACCATTCAGGCATTGAGTTATTTGCATCACCTTAAAGTGGAGAATGGAAAATTAAAAGCTTTGGTAGTTTGTCCAACTACTTTGCTGTATAACTGGCAGAATGAAATTAAAAAATTCACTCCTTCTCTAACTTATTATATTCATCATGGTGGATTAAGGATAAAGGAAGGTATTGCAGACGATACTATAGATGTGATTATAACTACTTATGGTACTTTAAGAAGTGATATCAAGCAGTTTGTGGAAGTGAATTTTGATTATGTAGTATTAGATGAAAGCCAGGCGATTAAAAACCCTGGAAGTAAAGTTACTAAAGCGGCATCTTTATTAAAAGCTACTAGCAGGTTGTGTTTGAGCGGTACTCCTTTGCAAAATAATACTTTTGATATTTTTGCTCAAATGAATTTTTTGAATCCTGGAATGTTAGGAAGTATGGAATTCTTCAAGCAAGAATTTTCTATTCCAATCGATAAATTTGGTGAGAAAGAACAGAAAGAACATTTACGAAAATTACTCTATCCGTTTATTTTAAGAAGAACCAAAGAACAGGTTGCTAAAGATCTTCCTGAAAAGCAAGAGATGGTTTTGTTCTGTGATATGGGCCACGAGCAGCGTAAAATTTATGAAGCATATAGAAACGATTATCGCGATAAAATATTAGGGGTTGTAGAAAATCAAGGGATTCAAAAATCTCAACTTACTATTTTACAAGGGCTGATGAAACTCCGCCAAATATGCGATAGTCCGGCCATAGTTAAAGAAGAAGAAAGGTTTCCGAATGTTTCTGTAAAATTGGAAGAACTTGGTAGAGAAATCACTGAAAATATCAGTAATCACAAGGCCTTAGTATTTTCACAGTTTCTTGGAATGCTTGCTCTGATCAAAGAGAAAATGAAAGAGCTTGGTGTTGATTATGAATACTTTGATGGCAGCAGCACTATTAATGAAAGGGAGCGTGCTATTCAACGTTTTCAAAATGATGATAATTGCAGGGTATTTTTAATTTCTCTGAAAGCCGGAGGTGTAGGATTGAATTTAACAGCCGCTGATTATGTATATATTGTTGATCCTTGGTGGAACCCAGCTGTAGAACAACAAGCTATTGATCGTACTCATCGAATTGGTCAAACGAAAAATATATTTGCATACAGAATGATTTGTACAGACACTGTAGAAGATAAAATTTTAAAATTACAAGAACGTAAAAGAAATTTAGCAAGAGAAGTAATTACCGATGATGAAGGATTTATTAAGACTTTAACAAAAGCAGATGTAGAATACCTATTTAGTTAATGTTAAATATGCCATCCATGTATTTGTGCTTTTAAAGTAATTGGTTCGCCGATTCTCCTTTTATTGTTTAGGTTTCACCGATTTACATTAATCAATTTCAGTTTATCCATTTAGATTGCCTTTTATCTATTTACTAAGCATATTTTATTTATAGCTAAGTAAATTTGACCATAATTCAATTTAGATCACATGAAACTTATTATTACATCTCTTAGTTTGCTTTTTCTACTAGCAGTCAATGCTCAAAATACGGGTACCTTAAAAGGAAAGCTTATTGATTCAGTGGGTAAGCAAATATTAAAAGATGCATCAGTTACGCTTTTAGACGCTACAGACTCAACTTTGGAAGTTTTTGGATTGGCTAAACAAGATGGCAGCTTTTCTCTAGAAAATATTGGATTTGGTGATATGTTATTGCAAATAAAATTTCAGGGATATGAATCTTACTCCAAAAAATTAAGCTTTTCTAAGACCGCTAATAAAATTGATCTTGGTACTATTTATCTTCAATTAGCTGCTAATGATTTAGGAAATGTAACTGTTACTCAATCTCCAATAACTATAAAAAAAGATACAATAGAGTTTAATGCTTCTAGTTTTAAGACTAAGCCAAATGCTGTAATGGAAGATTTATTAAAAAAATTACCTGGCGTAGAAGTTGATAAAGATGGCAATGTAAAAGCGCAGGGTGAGCAAGTGCAAAGGGTATTAGTGGATGGCAAAAGATTTTTTGGAGATGATCCCAAACTAGCAACTAAGAATCTTCCTCCAGATATGATTGATAAAATTCAGGTATTTGATGCATTAAGCGATCAAAGTGCTTTTACCGGATTTGATGATGGCAATCGGGTAAAAACAATCAATATCACTACTAAAAAAGACAAACGTAAAGTATATTTTGGAAGAGCAATAGTTGGTGCTGGAGCAGACACACAGCAGGGGGTTTATGATAATAGTATTAATGCTAGTCATTTTAACGGAGATATGCAATTGACTTTAACTGGTCAAGGAAATAATGTAAACAAACAGAACTTTGGTGTTCAAGACTTTTTAGGTTCTCTTGGTGGAGGCGCTAGTTTTGGTGGCGGTGGCGGTGGTGGAGGAAGAGGCGGTGGCGGGGCAACTAGCAGTGCCATTGGTTCTGGTGGCGGTGGTGGAATTGTTAATACCTGGGCTGGGGGATTAAATTACAAAGATGTTTGGGGTAAGAAAACCAGTATTTCTGGCAGTTATTTTTACAATGATCAAAAAACCTATCGCGATCAAAATAGCTATACCCAAAACTTAATTCCTGGAGCTACAGATTCTTCTATTTTTAATACACAAACTCAAAATTCGGTAACTCAGAACCAAAATCATCGAATCAATTTTAATATAGAACATCAGTTTGATACATCTAATTCATTGGTTATTCGCCCTAATATTAGTTTTCAAAATACCGACTCTCAAACCGATCAGATCACTTCTTCTACAAAAGGGTCATCTAAATTCTTAAATACTTCTGTTGCTTCCTCAGACAGAATAAGTGATGGTTATAATGCAAGTTTAGAAGCTACTTTTCGACATCGGTTTAAGAAAAGAGGCAGAACTTATTCCATTGCTTTTAATCCTAGTACAAATACTAATGATGGAACTACAGCTAATAATTCTATCAATAATTATTTTAACACTGCTACTCCTTTTACAGATACAATAAATCAACGTGCTATTACAAATAGAGATGGAAATACTTTTAGTACAACCTTATCTTATACCGAGCCAATCGCTAAAAATCAGATACTAGAGTTCAATTATAATTACAACAACAATGTAAATAATTCAGGCACTAAAACCTTTGCGTTTAATAAAGTTAATGGTCAATATGATATTATTGTTCCTAATTTAACCAATGAATTTGAAAATACTTTTAATTCTAATCGAGTTACATTAAATTATCGAATTCAAAATGCTAAGTATAATTTAAGTATTGGTTCTGGGGTTCAGGTGGGCGATTTGATTTCTAAAAATATTACTAGAGATAGTTCAATCATTCAAAATTTTGTAAATTTCTTTCCTACAATGAATTTTAGGTATGATTTTACCAAAACAAAAAATCTCCGAATATTTTACAATGGAAGAACTGGGCAGCCTAGTGCAGCCCAATTACAGCCTGTAATTGACAACTCTAATCCTTTGAATATTAGAACTGGAAACCCAGCATTAAAACAACAGTTCATCCATTCATTCCGAGTATTGTATAATTCGTTTGATTTATTTACACAGCGGAATGTGTTTGCAACTATTAATGCCAGCTTCATAGATAACGATATTCAAAATTCAACAGTATTTCTGCCTACTGGTGGTCAAATAACTCGCCCAGTAAATTTAGGTGGAACCTATAGTGTGAATGGTGTTGTTAATTATGGATTTCCTTTAAAGAAACCAAAAAGCAATATTAATTTAACATTGAACTTATCAAATTCACAAAGTCAAACTTTGGTAAACAATCAAAGTAATTACACCAGAAATACAAATACTGGGTTTAATGCAAGATGGACTACTAATTTGAAGGATAAATTTGATATGAATTTTTCTTCTAATTCTTCTTTCAATTTTGTAAGATATACCTTACAGCCAGAACAGGATGGAGATTTCTTTACTCAATCTTTTACTGCTGAACCCACATTTTATACTAAAAGTGGTTGGGTAATTTCTTCTGATTTTAGTTATGTAAAAAATATGGGAAGAACAGAAGGATTTAATACAAGCATACCTTTATGGAGTGCAAGTATTGCCAAGCAACTCTTCAAGAAGAAAGAAGGAGAGATTAAATTCTATGTTTTTGATTTGTTGAATCAAAATGTAAGTATCACTAGAAATGTAAATGGTAACACAATACAAGACGTTTCTACTCGTGTTTTAACAAGGTATTTCATGGTAAGTTTCACTTATAATTTGCGCAGATTTGGGGCACAAGGAGCCCAACAAAGAAATCCAATGGGTGATATGTATAGAGGTATGCGACCTGAGGGCGGTGGAGGTATGATTAGAAATTTTAGACAGTAAAAACAAAAGGTTAATTACTTCTTAACCTTATTTTCATGAAAAACACACTTTTATACCGAAGAGATTCGTAAATTTGCCACCTATCAAAGATGGCAACTATTATTTCATACATTGTTTTTAAGGTATTTGGTGCTTTTTCAAATGTACCAAACAATATACCTTTTGTGGTATTGCCGCTACCTCGACGCGGTTTCTGATAGGACGAGCAACTGGCACTTGCCCCTATCAGTGAAAATTTCCCCGAGATAGTTTGGCAAAAGTTCCTTGTTCATTTTTAATTTTCAGTAAGTTGAATCAAAAAATAATTGTTCGAATAGCAAATAGTAATGATAACCATTACGCTTCAATCATTACCCATGAAATGGAAGCTTCTGCAAAAGCAAGAGGAACAGGTATTGCTAAGAGAAGCCCAGATTATGTTGCACAAAAAATGGAGGAGGGTAAAGCCGTAATCGCTTTAGATTCGGAAGGAGGATGGGTTGGATTTTGTTACATTGAAGTGTGGGGTCATGAACAATTTGTTGCAAATAGCGGGTTAATTGTTTCCCCACAATATAGAAAAAGCGGAATTGCCAAGCAGATTAAGCAAACCATTTTTAATTTATCCCGACAAAAATATCCTGAAGCTAAAATATTTGGATTAACAACTGGATTGGCTGTAATGAAAATCAACAGCGATTTGGGATATGAACCTGTAACGTATAGTGAGTTAACAGACGACGAAGAGTTTTGGGCAGGATGCAAAAGCTGTGTGAATTATGATATTCTAATGAGCAAAGATCGGAAAATATGTATGTGTACTGCAATGTTATATGATCCGGCAGACCATTATGAAGCAGCAGAAACATCTGCTGAGTTTAAGCAAAATTCTAAGTTGTATGAAAGGTTCATGAAAATAAAGCAAAGCAAATTGATGAATTTTTTTAAAAAGAAAACGCTATTCACCTATTTCTTCAATCTCTAATTGAATAATAATGCAATCAAAAACATTAGTCTTGGGTTTTAGTGGTGGGTTAGATACTACTTATTGTGCCTTATATCTATCTCTAGATAAAGGATATGAAGTACATAGTGTACTTGTAAATACTGGCGGTTTTACTGAATCAGAATTGGTTGAAGTTGAAAAACATGCTTACGCTTTAGGTGTAAAAACACATACAACTATTAATGCTGTAGTTGGGTATTACGACCGAATTATCAAGTACTTAATTTTTGGAAATGTATTAAAAAATAATACTTATCCTCTAAGTGTTAGTGCTGAAAGATTAATTCAAGCTGTTCATATTGCAGAACACGCAAAAAAACTAAGCGCAACTGCAGTTGCTCATGGAAGTACTGGTGCTGGCAATGACCAGGTTCGTTTTGATATGATTTTTAATGTCATGATTCCAGGAGTGGAAATAATTACTCCGATACGAGACCTTAAATTAAGTAGAGAAGAAGAAATTACCTACTTAAAAGCAAAAGGTGTTGAAATGAATTTTGAAAAAGCAGCATATTCCATTAATAAGGGATTATGGGGAACTAGTGTTGGAGGAAAAGAAACCCTTCAATCTAAAGGCTTATTACCAGAATTAGCTTGGCCTACTCAAGTTTCTAAAACGGAACCAGTTGAAATGCTGATCAGCTTTGATAAGGGCGAAATAACTAAGGTGAATGAACAATTATTCGATCATCCATCTACTGCAATACAATTTATTCAAACTATTGCAGGAGCATATGGGATTGGAAGAGATATTCATATAGGCGATACCATTATTGGAATCAAAGGCAGAGTTGGTTTTGAAGCTGCTGCCCCAATGGTTATTTTAAAAGCGCATCATGCTTTAGAAAAACATGTATTAACAAAATGGCAATTGAGCTGGAAAGATCAACTAGCGCAATTTTATGGTAATTGGTTGCACGAAGGCCAAATTTTAGATCCTGTAATGCGTGATATTGAAGCATACTTTATACAATCCCAATCTCAGGTTTGTGGAAATGTTTTTATTCAATTAATGCCATATCGTTTTCAAATTATTGGCATTGAATCGCCATACGATTTAATGAGTAGTAAGTTTGGAAAATATGGAGAAATGAATACAGGTTGGTCCGGAGATGATGTTAGGGGTTTCTCGAAAATATTTGGTAACCAAACTGCTATCTATCATAATATTAAATCTTCAGCGAATGATTAAGGCGGGAATAATAGGCGGTGCTGGATACACTGGCGGCGAATTGATTCGTTTATTGATCAATCATCCTTTAGTAGATATTGCTTTTGTACATAGCAGTAGTAATGCAGGAAATTATTTGTATAATGTTCACACAGATTTATTAGGTGAAACAGAATTGAAATTTACCAATAGTATAGATCAAACAGTTAACGTTTTATTTCTTTGTGTTGGTCATGGGGATGCTCAAAAATTTCTAATAGAAAATTCAATTCGGGATAGTATTAAAATAATTGACCTTTCACAAGATTTCAGGTTGTCCAATAATGCACAAATTGGTAAAAGAACTTTTGTTTATGGCTTGCCTGAATTAAATATGGATGCAATCAAAACTGCCAATAATATTGCTAATCCTGGTTGTTTTGCTACAGCTATACAGTTAGGATTATTGCCCCTTGCATCAATTGGAGTGCTTGGCGATGTATACACTACTGGAATTACCGGTTCAACAGGTGCAGGTCAGGGGCTTAGCAATACTTCGCATTTTAGCTGGAGAGCCAATAATATTCAAGCATATAAATCATTAACACATCAACATATTTTTGAAATAACCCAGTCTATTAATCAATTACAAAAAGATGATCCATTATCTGCATCTGGCGAAGGTAGAGGCGTAAGATTTGTTCCATGGAGAGGCGATTTTACCAGAGGTATTTATGTAAGTTCTATAATTGATTGTGGCTTGCCCTTGGAGGAAGTAAAAAAGGTGTTTAATGATTTTTATGCGCACGCGGCTTTTACTTTTTTGAGTGAAGCAATGATCAATTTAAAGCAAGTAGTAAATACCAATAAATGCTTGATCCATATAGAAAAACAAGGAGATAAATTAGTGGTACATAGTGCAATTGATAATTTATTAAAAGGCGCTAGTGGACAAGCAGTGCAAAATATGAATCTTTTATTTGGCTTTGCTGAAATAGAAGGGTTAAAACTTAAGGCTAATTATTTTTAATAGAACACTATGAAACTATTTGATGTATATCCTTTAAACAATATTGCCATTACCAAGGCATTGGGGTCTTATGTTTGGGATGATAAAGGTGTACAGTATTTAGATATGTACGGTGGGCACGCAGTAATAAGTATTGGTCATACACATCCTTACTGGGTAAAACGCATTGAAGAACAATTAGAAAAAATTGCATTCTATTCTAATTCAATAATTATTCCTCTACAACAACAATTAGCTGATAAGTTAGCTGTTGTGAGTGGGAAAAACGACTATCAACTTTTCCTTTGTAATAGTGGAGCAGAAGCCAACGAAAATGCATTAAAGCTGGCCTCTTTTCATACTGGCAGAAAAAAAATACTGGCTTTTAATAAGGCCTTTCATGGTAGAACTTCATTGGCAGTTGCCGCTACTGATAATCCATCAATTGTTGCTCCAGTAAATGAAACTGATCATGTAGATTTTTTGCCCTTCAATGATGAAAATGCATTGCAAAATTATTTTCAATTAAAAGGAAATGTGCTTGCTGCGCTTATTATAGAAGGAATTCAAGGAGTAGGTGGTATTAATATTGCAACAGATTCATTTCTTCAATTAATCAGAAAACTTTGTAACCAATACGGAGTTGTATTTATTGCGGATAGTGTTCAATGTGGGTATGGAAGAAGCGGACAATTCTTTGCGCATGATGTAAAAGGAGTTCAAGCAGATATTTATTCGATGGCAAAAGGAATGGGGAACGGATTTCCTATTGGAGGAATTTTAATTGCCCCACATATTCAGCCTAAACATTTTATGTTGGGTACCACTTTTGGTGGAAATCATTTGGCTTGTGCAGCAGCTATGGCTGTTTTAGAAGTAATGGAGAATGAGGCATTAATTGAAAATGCAAAAAAAATAGGTAATTATTTAATGAATGAATTGTCATCAATTGAACACATTGAAAATATTCGAGGTAAAGGATTAATGATCGGATTTGATGTGCCAGAGCATATAAAAGGCCTGAAGAAAAAATTATTAGACAGTCATCAAGTATTTACTGGTGAAGCAAAGCCGAATGTTATTCGTTTGCTTCCATCACTAGCGTTGAACCAGCAACAAGCTGATGAATTTTTAACTGCTTTAAAAAAATCCATTGCTGAATTGCAGGAAAACAAATCAATATGAAACAGTTTATTTCCGTTAATGATGTAAGCAATATCAATGAACTGGTAAAACAGGCAATCAATTATAAGCAGAATCCTTTAGCAGATCAGTTTTTGGGTAAAGGTAAAAGAATTGGGTTGCTTTTTTTGAATCCAAGCTTGCGTACAAGATTAAGTTCACAGGTTGCTGCCGCTAACCTGGGAATGGAATCCATTGTTTTTAATGTAGATAAAGAGGGTTGGGCATTAGAATTTGAAGAAGGTGCAATTATGAGTGGAAACACAGTAGAGCATGTTAAAGATGCTGCGCCTATTTTAGGTCAATACTTTGATGTATTGGCAATCCGCACCTTTCCTTCTTTAAAAAATAGAGAAGATGATTACAGTGAAATGTATATTAATCAATTTATTAAATATGCTGGTGTGCCAGTGATTAGTTTAGAGAGTGCCACATTGCACCCTTTACAATCATTTACGGATATCATTACTATTCAAGAAGAGATTAATAGTAGAGCAAACGATTTTGTTGGAAGAAAACCAAAGATCGTTTTAACATGGGCGCCGCATATAAAACCTTTGCCTCAATGTGTGGCCAATAGTTTTGCGCAATGGATGAATGCATGGGGAGAAGCCGAATTTGTAATTACTCATCCAGTTGATTATGAATTATCAACTGATTTTACCAAAGGCGCAACTATTACCAATAACCAAGAGGAAGCTTTACAAAATGCAGACTTTGTTTATGTAAAAAACTGGAGTACTTATACTGATTATGGTAAAATATATGAAAATGATCCTGCTTGGATGATGACAAACGCAAAACTAAAACATACCAACAATGCTAAAATAATGCATTGTTTACCGGTTAGACGTAATATAGAATTGAGCGATGAAATATTAGATGGTCCAAATAGTTTGGTTACAAAGCAAGCAGGTAATAGGGTTTGGGCAGCTCAAACAGTGTTGAGTAATATTTTAAAAGCGAAGAGTTAAAAAGTATATTAATAACCTTAGTGTAATAATGGAGCAACTATATATCATAAAAATTGGAGGTAATATTGTTGACGACGAAGCAAAATTGTTGCAATTCCTTCAAGCATTTGCTCAATTAGAAGGGAATAAAATATTGGTTCATGGTGGAGGAAAAATGGCAACTCGTTTGGCAGAATCAATAGGTGTAAAACAGCAACTTATTGATGGTAGAAGAATTACTGACGATGCTACTTTACGAATTGTAACAATGGTATATGCAGGATTTATCAATAAAAATATAGTTGCACAATTACAAGGGTTTCAAGCTAATGCAATGGGGCTTAGTGGTGTTGATGGTAATTTAATAAAAGCAAATAAAAGAAATAGCAGTAATGCCGACCTACAAGCAATCAATTATGGTTTTGTAGGAGATGTAGATTGGGTAAATACTTCTTTAATCAATCGATTATTACAAGAAGACATAATTCCTATAATTGCGCCTATTACACATGATGGCGCCGGTCAATTACTCAATACAAATGCAGATACAATTGCTCAAGCAATAGCAACCGCACTTAGCAAATTGTATAAAACTGTGTTGATTTATTCATTCGAAAAAGCCGGTGTTTTGTTAGATGTGAATGATGAAACTACAGTAATTAAAAAAATTGATCTTACTTATTTTAGAGAATTAAAAGAAAGGCAAATGATTTTTGCAGGAATGATTCCTAAATTAGCCAATGCTTTTGAAGCTATTCAAAATGGAGTAGAAAGAGTGATTATTGGTAAAGCAGAAGATTTACAAAACCTGATCAATGGCAATTCAGGTACAACAATTATACATGGATAAAGGTGAATTATATGAAATAGCAGTAGAATTGCTGAAACAACTGATTGCTACTCCTTCTTTTAGTAAAGAAGAAGAAAAAACTGCTTCTATACTCGAACAGTTTTTTATTAAACAAGGAATACCAGTTCAACAATTATTAAACAATATTTGGGCTACCAATCTGCACTTTGATAGTGCAAAACCAAATATATTATTCAATTCCCATCATGATACAGTAAAGCCTAATATGGGATATAGGGTAGATCCATTTAGGCCAACTATTAATGAAGAAAAACTATTCGGGTTAGGGAGCAATGATGCAGGAGGATGTTTGGTTTCATTGATTGCCGCATTTATTTATTTCTATCCTCAAAAAAATCTTCCATTTAATATTATTTTCGCAGCAAGTGCGGAGGAAGAAATTTCTGGATCTAATGGTATAGAAGCACTCTTGCCTCATTTGCCTCACATTGATTTTGGTATTGTTGGAGAGCCAACCCTTTTACAAATGGCAGTAGCCGAAAGAGGATTATTGGTATTGGATGCATCTTCAAAAGGAATTGCAGGTCATGCTGCTAGAGATGAAGGAGATAATGCTTTGTATAAAGCAGTTAAAGATATTCAATGGATCAGTACTTATCGTTTTGATAAAGTGAGTGATTTATTGGGAGAAGTAAAAATGACCGTTACTTCTTTGAATACGGATAATAAACAACACAATGTAGTTCCAGCGCATGCACAATTTTTAATTGATGTACGTGTAAATGAATTATATAGTTTCGATGAAGTGTTGAGTACTATCCAAAAAAATGTAGCGGCTACAATTATCCCAAGAAGTACCCGATTGCGTTCTACTTCAATTGCTTTGGATCATCCATTGGTAAAAGCTGGACTAGAATTAGGCTGTACTTATTATGGAAGCCCTACAACAAGCGATAAGGCTTTGATGCATTTCCCAACTTTAAAAATTGGGCCAGGAGATAGTGCAAGAAGCCATACGGCAGATGAGTTCATTTATTTATTAGAAATTAAACAAGGTATTGAATTGTATATTCAACTTATAAATAAATTATTATGAAGTTATGGAGTAAAGCCAATTCAAATACTGCCGAATTAGTAGAGCAGTTCACGGTTGGCAATGATAAAGATTTTGATCAATTGTTGGCGCCATACGATGTATTAGGCTCAATTGCACATACTAAAATGCTGGCTTCAGTTGGTTTGTTAAACTCCGATGAATCGAATTTGCTTGTAAAAGAATTGCAAAAAATCTATCAAATAGTAATTGCTCCAGGTTTTGTAATTCCTGAAGGAGTAGAAGATATTCATTCATTTGTAGAATTCTTACTCACCCAAGAATTAGGAGAAGTAGGTAAAAAAATACACAGTGCTAGAAGTAGGAATGATCAGGTTTTAGTAGATATCAAATTGTACCTAAGGGCAGAGATTCAGTTATTGGTAGAACAAGTAATTCCACTTTTTGAATTATTGCAAAAGCAAAGCGAACAGTACAAAAATCATTTATTACCTGGATATACCCATCTTCAATTAGCCATGCCATCTTCGTTTGGCTTATGGTTTGGGGCTTATGCAGAAAGTTTGGTTGATGATATGGTGCAATTGGAAGCAGTTTACCAAATTGTCAATAAGAATCCATTGGGATCAGCAGCAGGATTTGGTTCCTCTTTTCCAATCAATCGAACACTAACCACTCAATTATTGGGGTTTGAATATTTAAATTATAATGTAGTTTATGCGCAAATGAGTAGGGGCAAAACGGAAAGAATTGTTTCAACCGGACTGGCCAATATTGCAGATACATTGGCGAGATTGAGTATGGATATGTGTTTGTACTTAAATCAAAATTTTGATTTCATTTCCTTTCCTGCTCAATTAACTACTGGTTCTAGTATTATGCCACATAAAAAAAACCCTGATGTTTTTGAATTGGTGAGATCTTATTGCAATCGATTAAAAGGATTGCCCAATGAAATTTCATTAATGACAACTAATTTACCATCCGGATATCAAAGAGATTTGCAATTATTAAAAGAACACCTGTTTCCTGCTTTTGGAAAGTTAAAAGAATGCATTCAAATGATTCAATTAATGCTCTCTAATATTGAAATTAAAAAGGAGATTCTCAACGACCCCAAATACAAATTTCTATTTAGTGTAGAAGAAGTAAATAGATTGGTTTTAAAAGGAATGCCTTTTAGAGATGCATACAAACTAATTGGTGAACAAATAGAGAAAGGAGCATTTACCTATAGCACTGCTATAAATCATACTCATGAAGGCAGTATTGGCAATCTTTGTAACGCTGAAATTGCCCAAATGATGAACCATGTAATTGGTGAATTTAATTTTAACCAGTCTGCAACTGCTTTCAAAGCCCTTTTGTCTTAATATTGCAACTCACAATTATATCTCAAATGAAAAAAACAGTTTTTACCATTATTACTTGCTCACTTTCCTTTATGGCTTTTGCTCAGACCAAACCAGTAGTAAAACCTACCACTAAACCTGCTGTAAAACCTGCTACTCCTCCGATGGTCTTTAAAAATAGTGCAGATAGTGCTAGTTATGCTTTAGGAGTAAGAATTGCACAGAATTTAAAGTCTCAAGGGCTTAACCCATTGAATACTGCTGCTTTTCAAAAAGGGATGGCAGATGCTTTACAATCTAAAAAACCATTGATTGCAGATGAGTTATTGGATAATTGTATTGGAACTTATCAGCAAAAAATAAGTGCTGAAAAATCTTCAGTTGCCAAAAAAGAAGGTCAAGCTTTTTTAGCAGCAAATGGAAAACGCAGCGGAGTAGTTACACTTCCTTCTGGGTTGCAATACGAAATAATTAAAGCAGGTTCGGATACTGCAGCTAAACCAACTTTGGCTAGCACAGTAAAATGCCATTATCATGGTACAACCATTAATGGTACTCCATTTGATAGTTCTGTAGATCGTGGAGAACCAATTAGTTTTCCTTTGGGCAATGTAATTGTTGGATGGCAGGAAGCACTTCAATTAATGACCGTTGGTAGTAAATGGAAGCTCTACATTCCTTCTGAATTGGCCTACGGAGATCGCCAGCAAGGTGATAAAATTGCTCCTGGTTCTACCTTGATTTTTGAAGTAGAATTATTGGGTGTGGAGAATAAATAATCCAACAAAAATACTTATTTCACCATTTAAGTAAAAGCAATTCAATATCGATTTGTAATAGGTTAAGGAAGCATTATCTACCTTATCTTTGCCGTTCTAATGAATTTGCATTATGAACGAAAAATTTGTAGCCAGAATTGGCCAAGAACTAGCCGAAATAGAAAAAGCAGGTCTTTTTAAAAAAGAGCGTATTATTACTTCAGAACAGGGTCCGGAAATAACTGTGAATGGCAAACAGGTACTTAATTTTTGCGCCAACAATTATTTGGGATTGTCTTCGCATCCTGCTGTTATTGAAGCTGCCCATAAAGCCATTGATACACATGGATATGGAATGAGCAGTGTTCGTTTTATTTGTGGAACTCAAGACATTCATAAAGAATTAGAACAGAAATTAGCTGATTTTTTAGGCACTGAAGATACTATTCTTTATGCAGCAGCATTTGATGCCAACGGTGGAGTATTTGAACCTTTATTTGGAGAAGAAGATGCCATTATTTCGGACTCTTTGAACCATGCTTCGATCATTGATGGAGTTCGTTTGTGCAAGGCACAACGTTTTCGATATGAACACAATAATATGACCGACCTAGAAGCCAAATTGAAAGAAACTGCTGGATGTAGAAGTAGAATTATTGTTACAGATGGTTCATTTAGTATGGATGGAACCATTGCGCAATTAGATCAAATTTGTGATTTGGCGGATCAGTACGATGCAATTGTGATGATCGACGAATGTCATTCTTCTGGCTTTTTAGGTAAAACAGGAAGAGGAACTCATGAATACAGAGGTGTAATGGGAAGAATTGATATTATTACTGGTACTCTTGGAAAAGCATTGGGTGGGGCAAGTGGTGGTTTTACATCTGGTAGAAAAGAAATTATTGAAATATTGCGTCAAAGAAGTCGGCCATACCTTTTCTCCAATACCGTTGCTCCAAGTATCGTAGGCGCTTCTATTGCAGTATTAGATATGCTTACTTCAGCAACTACATTAAGAGATCGTTTAGAATACAATACCAGTTATTTCCGAACAAAAATGACTGAAGCTGGTTTTGATATTAAACCGGGTGATCATCCTATTGTGCCAATCATGTTATATGATGCAGTGGTTGCACAAAATTTTGCAGCAAAATTATTGGAAGAAGGTGTTTATGTAATTGGATTCTTTTTTCCTGTAGTAGCAAAGGGTTTAGCAAGAATTCGGGTACAATTAAGTGCAGCGCATGAACAAGCTCATTTAGATAAAGCCATTGCAGCGTTTACTAAAGTAGGCAAGGAGTTGGGAGTTATAAATTAAGAGATAAGAAAGATGAAAGAAAGATTCGGTTATAAAATTAATTAAAATTATTATGAAAAAATTATTTAGGATTAAAGTACAAGATGCGCTCATTTTATTTTGTGCAATTTGCCTGAATGCTTGCTCTCCCAATAACGTAAAAGAAGATAGTTCTATCAAAAA
>JANOQC010000102.1:0-34738 GCA_031422175.1 Sphingobacteriia bacterium
GTAGATGCCATATTGTATGGGATGGAAAAAACTATACCTAAATTTGAGTCTGTTGCTAGCCGTTGTACCGAGTTGATGTTCCAATTAGAAAAAGACAAACAAACTTTTTTTAACGACAACCTTCGGACATATAGTTACTACATGGCCTATTTAAGTAAAACATTATACCACTTTGTATATGCTTATAAAAATCAGGCAAAAAAGGATGTTCTGATTAAAAATCTTGAACTTGCTCAAGACGAAGCTATTCTGGCAAAAAAATATTTACTCGAAGGGCAACATGGTATCTTTTCTACATGGTATTCTGATGCAGAGCCTATGGCCAGAACATTTCAACTCGATTCTTTGATAGAAAAGTTAACCGTACTAAAGCAACAAGCTAATAACAGAAAATAACTAAACAGTTTATGAAACAATAAATATAGTATGTCATGAAAAAAAATGTTGGAATTTTTAGTCTGTTGATTTTGATTGCATTTGCTTCCAATAGCACTTCCACTTTCGCTCAAAAATCAGCCCGTCCAAATGTACTGATAATTTTAGCCGACGATTTGGGCCACGGAGATTTAAGCTATACTGGTGGCAAAACACCTACTCCCAATATCGACAAGATTTTTTCTCAAGGTATCCGTTTCAACAACTTCATGACCAGTTGTGTCTGCAGTCCTACTCGTGCAGGATTACTCACGGGCCTACATCCCTTGCGAACGGGTCAAGGCCCTGAAACGGATGGCACACTGGATCCCCAAATCACCAATATGGGTAACTATTTTCAAAGGGAGGGTTATAAAACTGGGCTATTTGGTAAATGGCACAATAGCCCGTCGCCTTACAAAGTGCCGAACGCTACTGTTGTGAACAAATATGGATTTGACCGTTTTGTGGGGTTCTATGCAGGAGGAATTGACTATTTCTCCAAAGGCTCGACCGGCTGGTTTCATGATGACAAATTGGTTGAAGATGAATTGGATTATTCGACCGATTTGATCTCGAAATATGCTATTGAATTTATGGATAAAAGCAAAAATGCCAACAGTCCATTTTTGTGTTATGTGCCTTTCAATGCAGTGCATTCCCCACTTAATGTGAAAGAAGATGTGTTGAAACGTGTCCCTGCTTCAATCAGAGAAAAAGTCGTAAAGCAAAGGAGTATGATGGATTACCAGAAGGCGGCTGATTCCCGAACTCCTCCATTGTTGCCTTACAATGCAAAAAAATACAACGATGATTCGTGGAACGAAAAAGTCGAGGCACTCACCCCTCTAGAGATAGCATACTTATACTCGGCTGTGCTTATTTCGTTGGATGATAATGTGGGTAAAATAATGGACTATCTCAAAAAAAGCAATCAGCTAGATAATACCATTGTTTTGTTCTTTTGCGACAATGGAGGTACGCCGGATGCAGGAAATAATTTTCCGTTTGGGGGCTTTAAGCATTCCATTTACGATGGTGGAGTCCACTCAGCAGCATCAATGATTATTCCAAAATTTGTTATGACAAAAACCATAAGGGACGTTCCTGAAATGTGCGGTTATCTCGATATGTTTCCTACTTTGGCAGAGTTGACAAAAAGCAAACAACCACTGCCCAAAGGGTTGGACGGTATTACTATTGTTGATAAAATTAAAGGAGCGAACAAACCACAAACCGATCGATATTACTATTGGGCCTGGAGAAATCATGATGTGCTAAGGTCCGACAAGTGGAAAATGTTTAGGTATTGGAACAAAGTGATGCTGTATGATCTGGTAAATGATACTGCTGAAACCAAAGATGTATCAGCCGAAAATCCTGAGATCATTCAACAGTTCAAGGCTCAGATTGATATTGAAGCTAGGAAAATCGGTGCCGCCTATTCACATCTTCCTTTAAATATTCAAGCTGCGAAGCCTGATCCCAGGGGAAGTGCCATTGCGATTAATCTCGATATTAAAACTCCGACAGAGCTTACAAAACAGACCCTTTTTCTTTTCAACAAAAGTTTTGAAGTTCTTCCTGAATATTATATTGAATACGATATAAAGGTTGATTCAAAATCAGAGATTGCTTATTGTTATCTGTCACCGCTAAAAGAGGAGAAACCCATATTTGATGGGGGCATCGGAGTAGATCAAAACGGAAAACTCCTGCAATCTCCAACAAAATTTGCTAATGCCTGGAAGCATGTAGCTATTGGTTTGTGCGCTTTTGCTCCCAGAAAATTCGGCCGGTTTGGACTTACTTTTAAATTCAATACAGTAGGTACTGCAACCATCTATATTGACAATATCCTTATAAAAAATATGAAAGGCGAAATTGTGCAGGAAATATTTTTGGACAAATTCAATCAGAGTGCATTGAAGTCTGCCAATTCATCTATTGTAAATCTTTAATTAATATGACATTAAGAATAATCAATTTTTAAACAACAGGCTTACATTCTAAACCAAATTAAACAATACACCAATGCTAAAATTTCAAAGTGTTCTTGCCACCATTGCCTTGTCAGTATTATCTTTAACTTCAGCACAAGAAGATTTTACAAAAAACGTTGATGCTGCCTTTGGTAATGTATCACAGTTGCTAGTTCCAACCTATCCAACATTAAGCCTTCCGAACAAGGAGATCCATATGACCCCTGTTATAAAGCAAAATAGTTACGAGCAGGCAAATTCAAAAAAATCATTAGAAGAAAATTTTACACCTTTATATGATGCTCCAGACCAGGCAATTTGGCATGCTAAATCCAGAACCTGGTTTGTTTCAAATTTGGGTGGAGGCATTTCCTTAAAGAAAGACAATTATGGCTGGATTACACAAACCGATGAAAAAGGAAATGTGATACATGAGTTTTGGATTGGGAAAACGGAGGGTATGCATGCCCCAAGTGGCATGACCATCACTAATGATTACTTATATGTCTGTGATCGGGATGGCGTATATGAAATAAACATTGCAAAACGAAAAATAATTAACTTCTTCACAATTTCAGGAGCAGCGTTTATCAATGATGTTGCCATAGCAGCTAATGGTGATCTTTTTGTGTCAGATTTTTTCGGAAACAAAATTTACAAGCTGCCACAAGCCACAAGAATTCCTGAAGTATGGCTAGAAACAAGTGAATTAAAAACACCTGATGGATTGTACATTGATGAAGATAAACTAATAGTAGCTTCCTGGGGTACACTAAGTAATCCAGCAACATTTGAAACTTCAGAACTTGGAGACTTGCTGAGTATTGATTTAAAAACAAAAAAAATAGAAATACTCTTAAGTAAAATCGGAAATCTCGAAGGCATCACAAAAGCAGGTAATTATTATTATGTTACAGATTGGTTTGCAGGCAAAGTTTTAAAAATTGATGCTAAACAAAAATCAGTAATTAATTTTATTTCAGGACTAAAAAACCCTACCGATCTAAATTATTCTCCTGAATTAAATGTTATTGCTGTTCCTCAGCATGGAACAAATCAGGTGTTGTTTGTAGAGCTATCAAATTCAACCACAAAATGGCCAATTGCCAGTTATAATTACGGAGGTGTAGAAAAAAAATCTCCAAAGGAGCAAATTCAACTTCTAGAAAGTTCCGGATATGATGGGATAGTACTAAAGAGTGAAAAGTTGGAAGATTTTAATTCCATCGATGAATTTATTCGTCTTGATGAGATGAATACTAAATTTAAAATTACTGCCATATTTGAAAGATATAATTTTAATGACTCATCTGTAAGAAAAGAGCGATGGAAAAAAGTGGTAGATAAGATTTCTAATAAGGGAATTCAATTATGGATAATATTTGGAAAAAAGACAGAAGGAATTACAAATGATTTTATTGAAAAAAAGTTAAGTGAAATTACTGAATACGCTAAACTTAATAATATAGAAGTGATTTTATATCCTCATAGCGATTGTTATTTTGCTTCAGCTGAAGAAGCCTTGCCTATTGTTGAAAAAATTAATAAACCTAACCTTAAACTGGCTGTACACTTATATCACGAAGTTAGAGCAGGTAACGGTTTTCGTATATCCAATGTTTTTGAAAAAGTGAAACAACGATTAGGTGCAGTTACTTTAGCTGGCTCAGATATTGTGGCAGATTATAGTAATTCAAGAACCCGAGATACTAGTACTATAAAACCTATTGGATATGGAAGTTTTGACTTAACTAATTTTATACAACCTTTAAAGAGATCCAATTATTCGGGAACAGTTGTTTTTATGAATTTTGGAATCACCGAAAACCCAGAGGTATACTTGCCAAGATCTTTGATGGAATGGAAAAGACTAAATAATGTTATTAAATGAAAGGAATAAATTTTATGAAAAAATTTAAAGATATTATTATTGCATTTACATTAATATTTATTACTGTTTCAAATGCATCTGGTCAGGAAGATTTCACTAAATATATCGACCCGACAATTGGCAATGTTGCACAATTTCTTGTGCCAACTTATCCAACCATGCATTTGCCCAATCAAATGATCCGAATGTTTCCTGTAAAACAAGATTATATCTCAGATCAAATCAGTGCTTTTCCATTGCAAGTTGTATCTCATCGGTCGGCTGGTGTATTTCAAATGAGAACAACTCTTGGAGACATCACCAATTCTTCTTGGAAACAAAAAATGAATATTGATCATGATCTGGAAGTTGTTCATCCTTGGTACTATTCAACCTTTTTAATCGACGACAACATAAAGGTTAGTTTTGTTCCCGGAGAAAAAACGGCTATTTATAAAATTGATTTTCCCGTAGGCAACAAAAAAAACTTGTTGTTCAGTGGCTCAGATGAAATGAAATGTAATTTTGACAACCAAGGCACATTCACTTTTCAGGAGAAGACTGGAGAAACAACAAAAGGATTAGATCCTTTAAATTTAGCGGTAACAGTTTATGTGTATGGTGAGTTAAGGGATAACAATAATAATCTGATTAAAGATGCTTCTGTAAAAAATCAGCGTGGTATTTGTTCGGTTTCATTCTTAAAAAATGACCCTTTAACTATAACAGTTAGGTATGCAGTTTCGTATATAAGTACTGAACAGGCAAAAATCAATTTTAATAAAGAATTAAAGAACGTAAGTTTCGATGGGCTTCAACAATTAGGAAAAAAAGCCTGGGCAAAAGTTATTAATCAGATTGAAGTAAAAGGAGGAACGGAAGCGCAGAAAAGAACTTTTTATACTTCTTTATACCGTACCTACGAAAGGATGGTAAATATCAATGAAGGCGGCAGCTATTTCAGCGGATATGACAATAAGATACATGAAAGTTCCCGACCCTTTTTTACTGATGATTGGATATGGGATTCTTACCGTGCCCATCATCCATTGAGAACAATCCTTGATCCGGAGATGGAGAACGATATGCTGAATTCTTACACACTCATGTATGAACAAAGTGGCTGGATGCCCACTTTTCCACAAGTATATGGCAATCATATGTGCATGAATGCATATCACTCATCAGCCATTTTTATTGATGGCTATCGGAAAGGGTTGAAAAATTATAATGTTGAAAAAGCTTATGAAGGAATTAAAAAAAACTTAGTGGAAGGAACTTTTATCCCATGGCGCCAAGGAACAACAAAGCGACCTATTGATGATTTTTTTCATCAAAATGGATATTTTCCTGCACTATATCCTGGAGAAAAAGAACCTGAGCCGCAAGTTGATAGTTTTGAAAAGAGACAGTCGGTTGCAGTTACTTTGGGAATCAGTTATGATTTCTGGTCGCTGGGTCAGTTTGCCAAAGAGCTTGGTAAAACAGCTGAATACGATAAATTTTCAAAGACAGGTAAAAGTTATAAGATACTTTGGGATAATGAAAAGAAATTATTTATGCCAAAGGATGATAAGGGTAAATGGATAAATATTGATCCTAAATCTGCAGGAGGAAAGGGTTATCGCGAATATTATGATGAAAACAATGGATGGACTTATGCATGGGATGTGCAACATGATATAGACGGGTTGATTGAATTGTTAGGAGGAAAAGAAGCGGCAAGAGTAAGGCTGGATCAGCTTTTCAGAGAACCTCTTGGAATGAAGAAAAATGATTTTTATGTGAATGGATCCAATTCAACAGGTATGGTAGGACAGTTCTCTATGGGAAACGAACCATCCTTTCATATTCCTTATTTGTACAATTATTTCGGTGCTCCTTGGAAAACCCAGAAACAAATCCGCTTGTTGCTTGATTTGTGGTTCAAGGATAATGTATTTGGTATTCCAGGTGATGAAGATGGTGGCGGCATGTCGGCGTTTGTTGTTTTCTCTGCAATGGGGTTTTATCCAATTACACCCGGAGTGCCTATTTATACTATCGGAAGTCCTTTATTTGAAAAGACAATCATTAAGTTGTCCAATAAAAAACAATTTACCGTTATTGCAAAAGGAGCAAATAAAGAAAATAAATACATTCAAAATGCTTACTTTAACGGAAAGGAAATTAGTACCCCTTTTTTTACTCATCAGCAATTAATAAATGGAGGAACATTGGAGTTAATAATGGGTATTAAACCAAATAAAGAATGGGGAAAGTAGATTCTATGCACTCGAAAATTAAGTCTTAAAAAAATAAATCTAAATCAACAAAAATGAAAAATAATTCAAAATCTTCACGCCGTAAATTCCTTACACAGTTATCTACTTTAGCTATAGCAACGCCTTTGTCTTCGTTAGCTATTCCTACATTATTAGCTAATAATTCAACAAACAGAAAGATTGGCCCTAATGAAAAAATAAATCTAGCTTGTATTGGTATTGGTAACCGTGCTAACGAAATTATTAAGGAATTTCATAAAACAGGTCTATGCAATATCGTGGCTTTGTGTGACACAGATATGGGGGCACCTCATACTTTGGAGATAATGAAAAAGTTTCCAGATGTTCCTCGTTTTCAAGATTTCCGAATAATGTTTAATAAAATGGGAAAGGAAATTGATGCAGTTTCTATTGCCATACCTGATTTCAGTCACTTTCCTGCCACGATGTTGTCTATGTCGTTGGGTAAACATGTTTATGTTGAAAAACCAATGGCACACAGTTTTAACGAAGTTGAGTTAATGATGAGTGCTGCTAAAAAATACGGTGTTGTTACTCAAATGGGTAATCAAGGACACTCCGATGCAAACTATTTTCAATTTAAAGCTTGGAAAGAGGCCGGAATTATTAAAGATGTTACAGCAATAACTGCCCACATGAACAACTCACGCAGATGGCATAAGTTTGATGCTAATATGCAAAGTATGCCAGGCGCAGAACCTGTTCCTGCTACGTTAGACTGGGATACATGGTTAGGCACTGAACAATTCCGAGATTATAATAAGGATTATATAAACGGTCAGTGGCGCTGCTGGTACGACTATGGCATGGGAGCTCTAGGCGATTGGGGCGCTCATATTCTCGACACGGCCCATGAGTTTCTTGAACTGGGTTTGCCAGTTGAAATCAATATGCTATATGCTAAAGGGCATAATAAATTTTTCTTCCCATACTCATCAACCATTCAGTTTAACTTTCCTGCCCGCAAAGAAATGCCAGCTTGTGCTATAACCTGGTACGATGGTTTAGATAATATTCCTCCAATTCCTGATGGATATGGAAATGTAGAACTCGATCCCAATATTCCACCTCCAAGTAATGGAAAGATTATTCCTGCAAAACTTAATCCCGGAAAAATAATTTATAGCAAAGACCTTACATTCAAGGGAGGTAGTCATGGAAGTACCCTTTCAATTATTCAAGATGAAAAAGCCTTGAAGATGAAATCGCAATTGCCGGAGGTACCAAAAAGTCCCTCAAATCATTTTGCTAATTTTCTATTAGCTTGTAATGGGCTGGAGAAAGCTCGCTCATCTTTTGATATAGCTGGTCCTTTGAGTCAGGTATTCTGCTTAGGAGTTATTGCTCAGCAGTTAAATGCAAAATTAACTTTCGATCCAGTAAAAAAACGGTTTACCAACAACAGTTCGGCTAATAAACTTTTGAAAGGCACTGAGCCACGAAAAGATTGGAAAATGTATTACAACCTTTAAAATAATTTAAAACAAAAAAATAATGAAAACAAAAAGTTTAATTCTAGTACTGTTGATGGCTTCATCAATGAGCGTTTTTTCACAAGAAAAATGGGAGAATCTTTTTAATAAAAAAGACCTTAGTGGTTGGAAAGTTTTAAATGGTGCTGCCGAATACACCATTAAAGATGAAACCATTATTGGAACGTCTAAGTTAAATACGCCCAATACTTTTTTAGTATCTGAAAAATTATATTCCGACTTTATATTGGAGATGGAATTTAAAGTTGAAGATGGATTAAATTCCGGTATTCAGTTTCGGAGCAATAGTTTTAAAGACTTTAAGAATGGCCGCGTACATGGTTATCAATACGAGATAGACCCATCTGCAAGAGCCTGGAGTGGTGGTGTTTACGATGAAGGTCGCCGTGGTTGGTTATACTCATTGGAAAAAAACCCTACAGCAAAAACTGCTTTCAAAGCAGGTGCTTGGAACAAAGTTAGGATCGAAGCAATTGGTACTAGTATTCGAACATGGTTAAACGGTATTGCCTGTTCCAATATATTAGATGATGTTACCAGTTCTGGATTTATTGCTTTGCAGGTTCATCAGATTGCCAAGCAAGAGCAAGTAGGCAAAACTGTTCAATGGAAAAATATTCGTATTTGCACCGAAAATCTTGATAGATTTAAAACACGTTATAAAAAAGAGATTTACCAAGCAAATTGTATAGACAATTTTATTTCAAAAGAAGAAGCGGAAATTGGTTGGAAATTACTTTGGGATGGAAAAACAACTGATGGTTGGCGTGGTGCAAAATTAACTTCTTTTCCCACCGGTGGTTGGAAAATTGAAAACGGACTGTTAAAAGTACTTAAATCTGATGGAGCCGAGTCAACCAATGGCGGAGATATTGTAACAATGAATAAGTATAGGAACTTTGAGTTAAGTATTGATTTCCAAATTACCGAAGGTGCCAATAGTGGCATTAAGTATTTTGTTGATACCGAATTAAATAAAGGGAAAGGATCTTCTATTGGTTGCGAATTTCAAATTCTTGACGACGATAAACATCCTGATGCAAAATTAGGTGTTAAAGGCAACAGAACAGTTGGTTCTCTTTATGATCTGATTGCTGCTCCTAAAGATAGAATTTTCAGAAAAACAGAATTCAACAACGCTCATATTGTAGTGAATGGAAATAAAGTACAACATTTTTTAAATGATAAACTTACCATTGAATACGAGAGAAACACTCCAATGTGGCAAGCATTGGTAAACTATAGTAAATACAGTGATTGGCCAAATTTCGGGAATGCTGCAGAAGGTAATATTTTATTGCAGGATCATGGCAACGAGGTGTGGTTTAAAAACATAAAAATTAAAGAGTTAAAGTAAATATATGTTTATGAGTACATGCTTTAAAATGTTTTTGAAATCAACTAGCATCTTAACTATAAGTTTGTTTTTTTCTATCCAAACAAATGCACAGAAAACACCCAACGTTTTAATTATCATGACCGATCAACATGCATGGAATGCGATTGGATATTCGGGAAATAAAATAGTCAAAACTCCCAATCTAGATAAATTGGCCAGCCAAGGTGTTAATTTTAATCAAGCTGTAACTGCCTGTCCGGTTTGTTCACCAGCAAGAACTTCCATTTTAACCGGACGGTTAACTGAAACAACAACAATAAGAGAAAACAATGATGTAAAAACAGGTGAATGTTATTATCCCACATTCGATGAGATTCTTGCAAAAAGAGGCTATAATACCCAGGTTTATGGCAAATACCATTCGCCTGAAACAATGGCCCGTGTGTATATGAACCCTCCAGTGAAAGGAATGACCGGCACTGAGCCCATTGTTCGTTGGGAGTCTATTTATGTAAATTATATAAGAGAGAATTTTCCCAAAAGACCTTTGAAGTCTGGCGAATTATATGAGACTACTTTTTACGGAGGTACCGTTCCTTATCGACTCGATCCAACCGACCGTTACTATAAATACTTACCCGCTGGTACTATCCCAGAAAAAGAGCTTGAAAAAAAATTGAGTCAGGCAGATATACATGGTGTACTTGATTTGCCTCTTGAATATACCATAACTGCAGTTCAAGGCAAGCAAACAATTGATGCATTAGAACGCTTGAAAAAAGAGCAATTTATACTTACTTGTTCTTTTCATTGTCCGCATGTACCAATAACTCCCTCTGAACCTTATGCATCGATGTATAAACCCAAGGATATGCCATATCCAGTTTCAATTGACGACAAAAGGGAAAACTCGCCTTATAATCCTGGAATAATAGAATCTCCTTACAACGAAAAAGATAAAGTGCAGTATATGACTGCAAATTACTATGCATTTGTTACTGAAGTTGATGATTGGGTTGGAAAAATCATGACGAAGTTGGATGAATTGAAATTAGCTGATAATACGCTGGTGATATTTGTTGCTGATCACGGAGAAATGCTTGGTGCACATGGGATGCGGGGCAAATTCAATTTCTATGAAGAGTCGGTAAGAGTTCCATTTTTATTTCGTTTTCCAGGAAAAATAAAAGCAGGTCAAATTATTTCGAATCCAGTTTCTACGCTCAATATTTTTCCAACAATTCTGGATTATGCGGGAGTAACATCAATTCAAACTGATGGTTATTCATTTAAAGGTGTTATGGAAGGAACTGCATTGCCAAAATTTGATTTTGCTATTTCTGAATGGCAATGGAAAAATGAAAATGTGCCTTCCATAATGATCCGAACCGAACAATGGAAATTAATGACTACCCATCGGAATAGTGGTAAAAATGTGGAAGCACTATTTGATTTAAAAAATGATCCTTTTGAGATGAATAATCTTTTGGGCAAAAATCCAGAAAGGAACAAATACAAAGAAAGGGCAGAAGCCCTTCGTTACAAATTAGTGACTTATTTAAAAGAAGTAAACTCTCCACTTGTAAAAGGGATTGAGCAAAGAATGCTTATTCGGTAAATACATCGATTAATACAAAATGAGTCGTTTTTTTCAAAAAATCAGCATTAATTTTCCTATTAATTGATTTATTAGTACCCCTATTAAGACCTAAAACGTTAATTGCATATAGAATTGCAACCAAACGCTTGACTTTATGAAATCGGAATTAATCTATCCAATTAATAGGATGCGCTTTTCATTTTTTGTTAGAACTATTTGCCTTCTGCAAATAATCTTTTTTAGTTTTTTAATTCAATTTGCAAGTGCACAAACTAAACAAGTGCAGTCGAAAAACTTAGACTATTTAGATCCTACTATAGGTAATGTTGGCCAATTATTGGAACCTACCAGGCCTACTGTTCAACTTCCTAACCAGCTTATTAGATTTACTCCACAAAGAAAGGATTACCACGACGACCAAATTTCAAGCTTTCCATTAACTATTGTTTCACATCGGTTAGGTCAGGTTTTTTCTATAAAAACTGCAATTGGAAATATTTCTGCTAAAAATTGGCAAACTAAAATGACCTATGACCATAATCTTGAAGTAAATAAACCATGGTATTACTCCACTTTTTTAGTAGATGATGATGTAACTATAGAGTTTACTGCAGCAAAGAAAGCTGGTTTTTATAAGTTTACATTCCCAGTTGGCAAAAGTAAATCTTTACTTTTTGGTGTGTACAACGACGGACAATCAGGGTATAATTTTTTATCTTCTAAAGAGATCACGGGAGTTGAAGTATATCATGGCGATATTAAAGTATTCATGTATGGCGTTCTTAATGTAGCAGGAGTACCTGGCGTTCTTAAAAACAATCTTTTAGAGCAAAACAATACTATTGAAGGTAAAGGTTCGAAGGCTTTTATCAGTTTTCCAGAATCAACTAAAGAAGTAACATTTAAATATGCCATTAGCTATATAAGTAAAGAACAAGCAAAAAGAAATTACGAAAAAGAAATCAGTAATAAGGGTTTTCAATCGGTTCTAGAAGATGGAAAAAAGGCATGGAGTTCTGTAATGTCTCAAATTAATGTAGAAGGTGGCACTGAAGGGCAGAAACGATCATTTTATACTGCTTTGTACAGATGCTATGAACGAATGGTAGATATCTCTGAGGATTCATCTTATTATAGTGGGTTCGATAAAAAAATTCACCAAGATAAACGTCCTTTTTATGTAGATGATTGGACATGGGATACTTATTTAGCATTGCACCCATTACGTACAATTTTAAATCCTTCAATGGAAGAAGATATGTTGCATTCATTTGTTCGAATGTATGATCAATCTGGTTGGATGCCTACTTTTCCTGTACTGTTTGGTGACCATGCTTGTATGAATGGATTTCATTCTTCTATATCATTTTTAGATGCTTCTAGAAAAGGGTTGAAAAACTTCGATAAAGAAAAAGCATATTTGGGTATGAGAAAAAATGCGATGGAAGCTACTATGTTGCCTTGGAGAAATGGTGAAAAAACTTCATTGGATGATTTTTATCTTCAAAACGGTTATTTTCCTGCCTTGCAAAAAGATTCCAAAGAAACTGTTTCGCAAGTACATGATTTTGAAAAAAGACAAGCAGTTGCAGTAACACTGGGCAATAGCTATGATGATTGGGCATTGGGTGAATTTGGAAAAGACCTTGGCAAACAAGAAGCTGCAATATTTCAAAAAAGAGGAAATAATTACCAAAATCTTTGGAATAAAGAAAAGCAATTTTTTCTTCCAAAAGATGATAAAGGTAATTGGATTGATATAGATCCCAAATTTGATGGTGGTATGGGAGGAAGAGATTTTTATGATGAAAATAATGGCTATACCTATTTGTGGCAAGTGCAACAAGATGTGCCTGGATTGATAAAATTAATGGGGGGTACTGGTGTATTTGAAAACAAGCTAGATCAATTATTTAGAGAAGATCTTGGAAGATCAAAATATGTATTCTGGAGTAAATTTCCTGATGCTACTGGTTTAGTTGGTCAATATTCAATGGGAAATGAACCATCCTTCCATATTCCTTACTTGTATAATTATACCAATTCTCCTTGGAAAACTCAAAAGCGAATCAGGTTTCTTTTAGATGCTTGGTTTAAAGATAATATTTACGGAATTCCTGGAGATGAAGATGGAGGCGGAATGTCGGCATTTGTAGTTTTTTCTTCTATGGGTTTTTATCCTGTTACACCAGGGTTGCCAATATATACCATTGGTAGTCCATTATTTAATAAAGTCACCATTGATTTACCCAACAAAAAGCAATTTAAACTTACTGCAAACAATTGTTCAGTAATAAATAAGTATATTCAAAGTGCAAAACTAAATGGAAAAATGTTGAATACCCCTTGGTTTACGCACGAACAATTAGTTTCAGGAGCACATGTGGAATTAGAGATGGGTCCAAAACCAAATAAACTTTGGGGAATTCAATAAAGTAAGAAAAGAGGAATAATAATTAATAATTAAAACTGCTGCTGTATGAGTAAATTAATGATGCTGCTGCTGATGCTTATCACATCCGCGCATGTTTTTGCACAATCCAAACCAGTAAAAGGAACAATTACAGATGCTGAAGGAGCACCTCTGGTTGGGGCAATAATATCTGTAAAGTCTAATCCAAGTAATAAAGTTTTATCAAAAGCAAATGGTACTTATCAGATTAATATATCGGATTTTGAAAATGGGATTCTTGTTTTTTCTTATATCGGATTTGCGCCGCAAGAAATTAAAGTAGATAAGCGCTCAGAAATTGACATTAAATTAAGCTCTATACCAGAAAAATTAGAAGATGTAATAGTTGTTGCTGCTCTAGGTGTTACCCGAAAGCAAAAATCATTGACTTATGCATCTCAAACTGTAGATCCAACTGCACTTACTGAGGCTAGGGATGTAAATTTCTTAAACGCGCTAACCGGAAAAGTAGCAGGGTTACAAGTAACTAGTACTGGTCAACCAGGGTCGAGTACTAGAATTACACTTAGAGGCGATAATTCATTTTCAGGAAACAATCAACCTTTAATGGTAATTGATGGTGTGCCAGTAGATAATCCAGCAGGAACAAGTGGTAATCTTGATTATGGCAATCCTATTTCCAATATTAATCCTGATGATATAGAATCCATCACCGTTTTGAAGGGACCAAATGGAGCTGCATTGTATGGCGCAAAGGCTGCAAACGGGGCCATTCTGATTACTTTGAAAAAAGGAAAAACAGGGGGTGACGGATCACTTGGTATCGACTTTAATCAAAGTATTCAAGCGTATCAAGTAACCGCTTTTCCGGAATACCAAAACATTTATGGTGAAGGAACTGGTTTCAGATTAGCTCAAAATAGTAGTAATACTATTAATAGGAATAATCTTGCTGTTAACATGGGTAGTTTTAACCAAAGTTGGGGAGCACCAATGTTAGGTCAACCTTATAATTCTTTTAGTGGTGTACCAATACCACAAGGGTATGTTCCACAGCCTAACAATGTGAGAGATTTGTATCAAACTGGAATTACATCTTCATCAAATTTATCAATTAGTAAGTCTGATGCAAACTCTGCGTTTAGGTTATCTTATGGTTACACAAGTGGAAATGATGCTGTACCGAATGTCAACTTAATTAAGAAGCATAATCTCGCTATTTCTGCCACAAGGAATTTAGGTAAAATTTTAAAAGTAGAAGCTAGGGTTAATTATACCAATTGGAACACAAGAAATAGAATGGTAAGAAACTTGGATCCAGGAAACCCTTTAGCTGCCTATGTTTATATGGCACGAAGTACAAGATTAGATGCTTTTCTACCGTATAGAGACGAATTTGGAAATTCTCCAGTTACCAATCAAGTGAATAATACAGAAAATCCTTATTGGTCTTTATATGCTAATTCAAATGAAGATACGCGTAATGCAATTAATGGAGCAATTGTAGCTACTGCTAATATTGCAACAGGCTTAAAAGTAAGAGGCCAGATTGTAGCAGATATGTCAACAGTAGATAATTATGTACATAGAGAGCTTGGAGGTAGATTAGTGCCATTAGGCAGCTATTCAAATTTATTATCCCGACAAAATAATATGTTTTATGAATTGCTTACAACATATAATAAAAAAATAAATAATGACATTAGTATAGACGCTTTAGGAGGATTCAGTATTAACGATGTAAACGTATTATCCAGATCAGCTTCAATAAGTTCTTTGTTAGTTCAAAACATGCCAAGCATTGGCAATGCAAATTCAGTTCCAGTTGCAACTGAGTCTTTGAGAAGGTCAAGACAACAATCGGCATTTGTAAAAGCAACCATAGGATATAAAGAGTTTTTGTATTTAGATCTTTCTGGAAGACAAGAATGGTCTTCTACCTTGCCTTTAAGTAATAATTCTTTCTTTTATCCTGGGATTGGTGCAAATATAAATTTCTCTCATTTTATTGCTAATAATAAGATATTGACTTCAGGTAAATTAAGGGTAAACTTTGCTAGGGTAGGTAATAGTACAGATCCATATCAACTTATTAATACCTATAATAATTTGGGTTTATTCTTAGGAAGTCCATTATTAGCTTATACTAATCAATTAAAAAATGCTGATTTAAAACCTGAGCAACAAATTTCACGTGAAATAGGATTAGAATTAGCTTTATTTCAAAATAGGATCGACTTAAGTGCAACATACTACACCAATAGTACCATCAACCAAATTGTGAATGTTCAAACACCTTGGGAAACTGGTTTTAATAATAGAATAATTAATGCAGGTGAAATTCAAAATAGAGGATTTGAGCTAACTGTAAATGCCACCGTTATAAAGAATAAAAATTTCAGTTGGAAAGCCGGATTGAATTTTTCTAAAAACATAAGTGAAGTAACTTCTATATTGCCAAATGTAAATAGAATTCAGTTGGGAGGAAGGTTAGGAATGACTGTTAATGCTGTAGTAGGCCAACCATTTGGTATACATTTAGGCAATAGTCCAACAAAAATTGGAGATACCACATTAGTAGCTTTTGCAACTGGTAGAAATATCGTAAGTGTAAATCAGATAACTGGTAATCCACGCCCCGATTGGGTCGGAGGGTTAACAAACTCATTTGCATACAAAGGTTTTACTTTACAGATCACCACAACAGTTAAAATGGGTGGTGTGATATTTTCTGAATCTTATGGTAGAGCTGAGTTTCAGGGAAATACTGTTAGTTCACTTCAAGGAAGAGATGCATTTTTCTTAAGTAATTTTATTTTAGGAGAAAATGATAATGAAAGAAGAAATATAGGTCAGACAGTTGGTACTAATGTAACTCGGTATACAGATTCAAACCGAATTAAAGGAGCCGTTTATCCGAATGCGTATATTCCCAGAACTGGACCAGGTGGCGTTTTGTTAACCGATGCAAAAGGAAATCCGATTGTTGGAGACAAATTTGCTGGTTGGATTGGTCCAACAGCATTTGCTAGTGATAAAGTTGTAAATGATGTTCCTTCTATTACATACGATGCAACTTCTATCAGGATTGCTGAAATAATTTTAGGGTATACTTTTAATAAGAAAATTTTTGGTAAAAAAAGTTTTGTCAAAGGAGCTTATGTAGCGTTAACTGGTAGAAATATATGGCAAATTTACCAAGCAACTCCATTAGGTATAGATCCTGAGTCGGTAACTGGAGCAGGGAATAATGCCATGGGTATTGAATCGGGTGGTTCATTTCCATTTGCAACATTTGGAGCCACTGTAAAACTAGGTTTCTAATTCATCAATTAAAAAAAGAAAAAATGAATAAGTTAAAATATTTATTTTTTGTGCTGCTTGTTACAATTAACCTGGCTTCTTGCACAAAAAAATTTGAAGAATTAAATACAGATCCTACTCAGTTTATAACTGCTACACCAGAAGGCCTATTAGCCACTTCTGTAAAAAGAACAGGAGATTGGATAGGAGCAACAGGAATTAATAATGGTATTAATGTAAATATGTGGGAAACTGCCAATTTTGGATCGGCAAATGGAAGATATGCCAATGGAGATCAAGGAGTATGGCAAAATTTCTATGTTGGTGTTTTACAAAATTTGACTCAAATAGAAATACAATATGGTAATGATACGCTGTTTAGAAATCGGGTTCAAATTGCCAAAATTTGGAAAGCTTATGTTTATTCTATATTAACTGGATATTTTGGGTCAATTCCACTAACGGAGGGAAATAACGCTAATTTCCTAACCGAAATAAATTTTGACTCAGAAGATTCGGCCTATGTGAAAATATTGCGAATGCTAAAAACAGCTAGTGCAACTATTAATGTAAATAGTACAAAAGATAAGCTGGCATATGATGTTGTTTATGGGTCCTCAGGTTCACAATTAAGAAATTGGGTAAAATTTGCAAATACACTTCGATTAAAGATTGCATTAAGAACTCGAAGAAACCTTGGTGCTTTAGCTGATACAGAAATAAGAGATGTGATGGCCAATGAATCTGAATTAATTGGATCAGAATCTGAAACTGCTAAAGTAGCTTTTGAAAATGTAATTGGAAATGAAAATCCATATTATAAAACCTATATCAGATCAAACTTCACCAGTTTTTTCCCTAGAATGTCCGACATAATGTTCATGTATTTGAGATCTTACCAAGACCCAAGAATAAACTATTATTTCGATTCTGTAAAGCTCACAAGTAGGTTTCGGGTTACTGATACAGTTTTAAATCCTACAAGAGATTCTTTTTATGTAATCAATTACCCAATACCACATTACGGGATAGTTAAATCTAGTAGGCTTTTACCAGGTTGGACACCACAATTAGCTGGAAGTATAAATCCACAAGGGCAAGCAAATAATGGCGGTATAAACGGTGTGAGTGCATATTCAATGTTTTCATTAAATATTCTTAACAATCCAACTAGACCGCTTGTAGTATTGAGTTATGCAGAAACACAATTTTTAAAAGCGCAGGCCAGAATTCAGAACCTAGGAGGCAATCAAACAGCAGAGAATTATTATAACGCTGGGATAGATGCTAATTTTGCTTTTTGGGGAATTCCATCTACACTAAGAGATACTTATAAAGCTGGAAATGGAATAAAATTTGGCACTAATGGTATTGGTTTATGGGACTACCTTCATTTGGTAAATGCAAATATACCTGCAGGGGATATCAATAAAATATATCATCAGTTGTGGTTAAATTATTTCCCTGATCAACCTTTTGATGGATGGTGCTTGCAACGACAAACTCGTGTACTCAATTTGTCGCCTCACACCAACCCTTCTTTTGCATCATTACTATTTCAAGATATAGCAGGAAGAGGATTTTATCCTATCACAGTTAGTGCTCAAAATCCAATTGGATATGCGAATGCACTTACACAGCTTGGAATTCCAAATTTTACAGAAGAAACAACAAACCCATACAACAGATTAAAATTTGCCAGCCCTTACACAGTTCCAAATTATGACGCTGCTACAGTTTTTTATGATCAATCAGGAATGAATAAATGGTATGGAAATACGATAGAATCAGTTAGGGCAGCCGGAGTATCTTCTGGATTTACTGTAAACATTATTTCACGATTTAAAAGACCATAATTATGAAAAAAATAAATCTTTCACTATTTATAATAGCTGCTTTTAGTATTTTTTCTTCTTGTACAAAAAAAAGTGATGCTCCAACAGTTGAGAGTAATATATTGAATTATACTATTAACGAAATTGCAGTAACAACCGATTATAATGTAGGTGCATTTTATTATAATTTCAGTACGTTTAATACTTCAATTACTCAAGTTCCAACAGTTGGAAGCTATACTATGACAAATGGTGTTGTTCCAGCTAATATTATGACCAATCATATTCAACAGGCTCAAAGAGGAGGACTTGATTATTTTCTCTTTCCTATTAGGTCTGTAAGTAGAGACTTGGTTAATTATAGAACTGATTCAGCAACTGTAAAATCTTTCTTGGATGCAAATTCGGCTAATTTAAAATTTGCTTTTGCATATAATTTTTCAAATACTACTTATACAATCTCAAATACAGCACCTCTTGAAAACGATGCTGTTAAATTGCAACAATTTTTTGCTGATATCATTAAAATGGTTCCACAAATGAATAATTCAAATTATATGAAAGTAAATGGTAAAACACTTTTATATATAATGAATGCTCATTTGTTGTTTTCCAATAATAATATCAATATCTATACAACATTAAGAACTAGATTAACCGCATTGGGCATTGAATTGTACATTGTAGGAATGCAAGAGAGATGGTCTCCACCTGCTCGATATCCTTTCAGGTTTCAAGGTTGTGTAGATGCAATTTATCATCAAAGTTATAGTTCTCAATTATCTGACTGGGACAGATGGTGGTTACTTCCACAAACAATGGACCAGAATTGGAAATATTCTAAGGAGTATTTTGCAAAAAATATGGGAGGAATTGATTATGTTCCAAATATTACACCTGCATATAATTGGAATATTTTACAAGCTACTGCAATCACTCCAAATTATCCAAGAACTGATGATGGAAAAATGTATAAGCAATTATGTAATGTAGCTAAAATGAATGCCAGTAGCACTACTCGTTTGATACTTATAGACTCTTGGAATAAATGGGATGAAGATATGCAACTTGAATCAGCAACCTCTTACGGAGACCTTTATCTTAATATTACAAAGCAACAATTTAAGAAGCCATAATTAATTTTGTCAATTCGATTCTGTGAATCTAAATATCACTTTTGATGCTATGAAAAAGTTCAAAGCAATTATTGTATTTTCTTTTTTATTAGTGTCATTATGCTGTTCTAAAAATGGAAATGGAGGTAGCTCATTACCAGTTTCTCCATCAAGTAATACGGAGGTGGTTTATGATGAGACTGGATGTAATTATACATCTTACAATAAACTCGTGATGGCTGGTTATCAAGGATGGTTTGCTGCAGAAGGGGATGCTTCTGGCCGGGGTTGGCATCATTATAAAAATGCTAGTTGTGGTGGATTTTTTCCGGGATGTACTTCTGTAGATTTTTGGCCAGACCTGAAGGAGTATGCAAAAACATATCCATCTCCATTTAAGTTTGCTAATGGAAACCTTGCCAATCTGTTTAGCCCTGCAGATGAAGAAACGGTTGACCTACATTTTAAATGGATGAAAGAATATGGCATTGACGGTGTATTTATGCAACGATTTGTTGTAGAAATAAAACAAACAAAAGGGAAAGCTCACTTTAACAAAGTATTGCAAAATGCATTATTGGCTGCAAATAAATACAATAAAGCAATTTGTATAATGTATGATTTAAGTGGCTGTACAAGTGCTGATATGACTTTTATTGAACAAGACTGGAACGAGTTACAAGTGCTGTTTTCACTATTCAGTAATACAAAAAATCCAAATTATTTAAGGCATAACAAAAAACCGCTTGTGGCAATATGGGGAGTTGGATTTAACGATGGCAGAAATTATTCCATTGCTGACGTTGATAATCTAGTAGAAAAAATAAAAGGGTCATCCAAAAAAGTTTCTGTTATGTTGGGTGTGCCATACTACTGGAGAACGTTAACAAAAGATACTGAAAATTCCCCTGATCTTCATAAACTGATTAAGAAGGCTGATATAATAATGCCATGGGCTGTTGGAAGATATAATTCAACGAGCTATGGTAGTGTAGCAGGTTCAGTATTGCCATCAGACATAGAGTGGTGCAACACGAATAAGGTAGATTACGTACCCTTAATATTTCCTGGCTTCAGTTGGGGCAATCTCAAGAATAATGAAACACTTTACAATTCCATTCCCCGAAATAATGGCGAATTTTTATGGAAGCAAGTTTCCGGTGCAAAAAATGCTAGCGCGAAATCTTTGTATGTTGCCATGTTTGATGAGATTGATGAAGGTACTGCAATATTCAAATGTATGAGAGAGGGCGAATTGCCATTAAATGGAAGTAAAAAATTCGTTGGTATTGAGAGTAACTTAGGATCAGATTATTATTTATGGCTTACAGGCAAAGCAAGTAATTGGTTTCATGGACAAAGTGGTTACAGTAATGTTCAGCCAGTGCGATAGTTTTAAAATGAAATTAAATGGCTATTCAAAAAAATAATTTTCATTTCTATTTTATAAATATTATTTTTTGTTTGTCCATTAGTATTGGAACTATTGAAAATTTAAATGCTCAAAAATTTACTCAATATGTTAATCCATTAATCGGCTCTGGTGGACATGGTCATGTATTTGTTGGAGCTAGCGTTCCTTTTGGAGCTATACAACTAGGTCCTAATAATATTTACAAGGGCTGGGATTGGTGTTCGGGCTATCACTATTCCGATAGTCTGATCATTGGATTTTCTCATTTACACTTGAGTGGTACAGGTATTGGCGATTTAGGGGATGTACTCATAATGCCAGTTTCTGGAGAAGTGAAATTAAACAAGGGAAGGCAGGAATTTCCCCATAATGGTTATCTAAGTTCGTTTAACCATAAGAATGAAATTGCAAAACCTGGATATTATGCTGTTAAAATGGATAATGGCGTTGATGTAGCACTTACTGCTTCTGAGCGAGTGGGATTTCACCAATATCAGTTCCCAAAAAATAAAAATGCACATATCATCATTGATCTTAAAGAGGGAATCAATGATAAAAGTACAAACACTTATATTGAACAAATTGATGAATATACATTGATGGGCAATCGATTTTCTTCAGGTTGGGCTAAGGAACAACAAGTGTTTTTTGCAATACGCTTATCAAAGCCGATTAAAAATTTTAATATTTATGATGACGATAAACCGCTTTCAGGAAGTAAGGGTCTAGGCGCTTCGTTGAAAGGCATAATAGAATTTAATCAAGGTGATTTTGTACAAATGAAAGTGGGTATTTCACCGGTTAGTTCAGCTAATGCACTAGCAAATATCAATGCAGAAATTCCTGCATGGAACTTTACTGAAATAGTGGAGCGTGCCAACAAAAAATGGGATAACGAACTTTCAAGAATTAAAATTGAAACCAAGAACGAAAAGAATAAGCAAATTTTCTATACTTCTATGTTTCACGCTATCATTCATCCATCGCTTTTTAATGACCACAATGGAGATTATCAAGGAGCCGATAATAAAATATATACTAAATCAACATTTAACAACTATTCAGTTTTTTCAACTTGGGATACCTACCGTGCTGAACATTCGCTTTTAACATTAATTGCCCCCGATAGAATTAATGATATGATGAATAGTTTACTAGCCATAAACGATGAACAAGGCTATATGCCTATCTGGCATTTGAATGGATATGAAACTAAAACCATGACCGGAATTAGTAGTTTACAAATTATTGCAGAAGCCTACCTGAAAGGGTATCGGGGCTTTGATAGGGAACGAGCGTACAAGGCAATACGTAAAACTGCTATGTCGGATTTACGTGGAATAAACTTTCTTCGAGATTTTAAAGCAATACCATCTGATACAAATGTATATCGACCAGTTGCACAAGGTATGGAATTAAGTATTTCTGATGGCAGTATTGCATTGATGGCAAAAGCATTAGGTAAAAATGAAGATTATAACTATTTCAACAAGAGGGCTAAAAACTATCAACTTTTTTATGATCAATCACTTGGTTTTTTTAGAAGTATAAAAAATAATGGAACAAGCAATCCTGTTTTTGATGCAATCAAATCCCACAAACCATGGGCTGCAGATTATGCAGAGGGCAATGCTTGGCAATACTTATGGCTGGCACCTCAGGATGTTTCTGGGTTGATTAAATTTTTTGGAGGAAGAGACCGGTTTAATGAAAGGTTAGACAGTTTCTTTACAATTACTTCTCCAAATAATTCAGAAGTATTGGTAGATCTTACAGGAAATATTGGCCAGTATGCGCATGGAAATGAGCCTAGTCACCACATTTCATATCTATATGCTTATTCAGGTCAACAATGGAAGACTGCTGAAAAAGTTCGTTACATTATGCGTGAGTTCTATCATGACGATCCGGATGGCATTATTGGAAATGAAGATTGTGGTCAAATGTCTGCATGGTATATCTTTTCATCACTGGGCTTTTATCCAGTATTTCCAGCATCGGGAAATTATATTCTAGGAAGTCCATTATTTGAGAAAGCAACCATCAAATTACCAAATAACAAATTGTTTACAGTAATTGCTAAAGGGGTAAGTTCAGAAAATATATACATTCAAAAAATAAGTATCAATGGGAAAATAATAAACGAACCCTTTTTTACTCATCAACAATTGATGCAAGGAGGTATTTTGGAATTAACGATGGGTAGTAAGCCAAAAAAATAATGAAATAATTGTGTCAGAAAAACTAAATTAAATAAGTATTATTTATGTTTAATAATTCAATAATTTTTTGTTCCCAAAATTGCAAGAGGATATTTATTCTTGCTACATTTTTATTTGCTCTTACAAGCCTTCAAGCAAAAGTGAAGTTACCAGCTATACTAGGTAGCAAAATGGTATTGCAACAAAAAACTGCTGCTAAACTGTGGGGCTGGTCCAAAACAAATACAAAAATAAGTGTAACCACATCATGGGATAAAAAACAATACGTAACAATGTCTGATATTGAAGGAAATTGGTTATTGAAAGTGAATACACCAGCTGCTGGAGGTCCATATCAAATTATTATTTCTGATGGTGAATCTCTTCAACTAGACAACATACTAATAGGCGAAGTTTGGTTTTGTTCTGGACAATCAAATATGGAAATGCCTATGCAAGGCTTTCCTCGTCAACCAATTTTAGGTGGTAATAATGTGATTGCAAAAGCTTCTGCTAACATACCAATCCGTATGTTTACTACAGATTCCAAAGATGGGAAATGGGTAAGACAATTTGATAAGAAGCCTCAAACTGATTGTAAAGGCGAATGGTTAGAAAACACTTCTGAAAATGTTTCAAATATTAGTGCAGCAGCATATTATTTTGCTAAGTATACACAAGAAGTATTGCAAGTACCAGTTGGCATTATTGTGTCTTCTTGGGGTGGATCTGGTGTAGAAGCTTGGATGAGCAGGGAAGCTATTGCACCATTTAAGGAAATAGATATTACAATACTTGATGACACTACATCGATAAGTAAACCAAATGCTACACCTTGTGTATTATACAATTCCAAAATCGCTCCCTTTATCAATTTTTCAATTAAAGGATTTTTATGGTATCAGGGTGAATCCAATCGAAAAAACCCTGACCAATATGCCAAATTAATGCCAGCTTTTGTAAAGGATTTACGAAGCCGATGGAATATTGGAGAGCTCCCCTTTTATTTTGTGCAAATTGCCCCATTTAATTATGAAGGAGCTGATAGTACTTCTGCCGCAAGGTTGCGTGAAGTGCAACTTCAAAATATGATCGACATTCCTAATTCTGGAATGGCATCTACGTTGGATATTGGTCATCCGTCTTTTATCCATCCTCCTAACAAGGAAACTGTTGGTGGGCGTTTGGCTTTATGGGCTTTGGGTGCAACTTATGGTAGAAAAGGATTCGGTTACACCCCGCCCGTGTTTAAAAAAATGGAAATCAAGGGAAAGAAAATATATGTTGATTTTATAAATGCAGAAAAAGGTATTTATCCAATGTGGACTGCCCTAAATGGATTTGAAATTGCAGGAGAAGATAAACTTTTCTATCCCGCTAAAGCCGAGATAGAAACATCAACTACTCGTTTAGTGGTATGGAATGAAAAAGTTACTAATCCTGTAGCAGTAAGATACGCGTATAAAAATTATGTGGAAGCCAGTATTTTTGGTTTATCTGGTATACCTGCAGCTCCATTTAGAACTGATAATTGGTAGAATAAAATTTGTAATAAACTTAATTAAGAATTTATGAAAAAATTATTAATCTGTATTTTAATTATCATCGCTTTTAGTAATAGTGGTATTGCTAAAAACAAACATTCAAGTGTTACAAAATATCCATCCTTCAAAGGCTTGGTGATGGCTGGCTATCAAGGATGGTTTCATGCAAAAGATGGTATAATGTATTCTGATGAAAATAAAGTTAGGATTGATATGTGGCCTGATATTTCGGAATATGAAAAAACTTATCCAACAGGATTAAAGTTGGCCGACGGAACTGTAGCTCGTTTCTTTAGCTCCGATGATAAAAGTACAGTTGACCTTCATTATAAATGGATGAAAGAGTATGGGCTTGATGGTGTTTTCATGCAACGTTTTTTTAATGATACTAAGATTACTTCCCGCAATAGTGGGGCAACTAATATTTTAAGGAATGCATTACAAGCAGCTTCAAAATACGAGCGAGCAATTGGTGTTATGTATGATCTCTCAGGCATGAAAGCTGAAGGTCAGGATTGTTCGCAATTAATTGATGATTGGAAATATTTAGTGGATTCCTTGCGTGTTACCAATCAAACAGGCAGTCAAACTTATATTCATCATCAGCAAAAACCCCTGGTAACAATTTGGGGTATTGGTTTTCCAGATCGCGAGTACAATATTCGCAATATTGGCATTGCACGATTTATCGACTTTCTAAAAAACGATCCTGATTATGGGGGTTGTTCTGTAATGCTAGGTGTTCCTACTTTTTGGCGCGATCTAAATGCTGATTGTAATCCTGATCCTTATTTGCATCAATTAATTAAACAAGCTGATATTGTTTTGCCCTGGACTGTTCAACGATTTTCACCATTGCTCCACAATGATATGGATCGTTATCGAGATGTTATGTTGGCAGATATTAAATGGTGTAAAGAGAACGGAGTTGATTATGTTCCATGCGTTTACCCAGGCTTTAGCTGGCACAACCTTAGCCGTTTTGAATTTCCGAATGATGTTAAACCAGTTGGTTCAATTCCGAGGCAAGGAGGGAGATTTTATTGGCAGCAAATTTCAACTGCAATTAATGCAGGAGCAACAATGTTATATGTAGCTATGTTTGATGAAGTAAATGAGGCAACTGCTATTTTCAAATGCAGTGATGAACCTCCAGTAAGTAATATTGCTAAGTTCATCAATATCGATGGAAATCCTTCTGACCATTACCTTTGGCTGACTGGTGAAGCGGGAAAAATGTTGAGAAAGGAAAAACCATTAAGCTTAATAATTCCAAATCGAATTTTACAAAAATAGAATTAATTATAAGAAATTAGTGATCATGAAAAAAAGTGCTTTTAGTAAAGTTAGTTTCTTATTGATATATGTATTTATACTAAAATTTTCTTTTGCTCAACAGTTTGAATTTAAAGAAAATTTTTCTAATCCATCAACCTTAATTAATACAATTGGAAGAGGCAATTGCAAAATTGTAGATAGTGTGTTTAAATCGAAAGACGCTTATGCAAGTTTTGGAAAATTGGAATGGAAAAATTATTCAATACAATTTAGAGCAAGAGCTCCACAAAATGCAGACCAAGTTCAAATTTGGGCAGGGTTTAGAGCCTTTAATAGGAATGACCGATATGTTGTGGGCTTACGTGGGGGCTTACAAAATTCACTTTATCTAAGTAGAATGGGATATATGGGGACGGATGAATTTTTAGATTTGAACAACCTGGATTTTGAACCAAAACCAGGTATTTGGTACGATATTAAAATGGAGGTTTGCGGAGAACGAATTCGGATATTTCTTAATAACAAAACTTTACCCCGAATTGATGTTATTGATAAAAATGCTAAACAGGCTCCTTATGGTGAAATAACATTGGGTGGAAGTTGGATTGAAACAGAATTTGATGATTTGCAGATTACTTCTTTAAATGAAAACTATTTTAATAATAATAAATCAGAAGTTCCTACTGTGTGTGAAATTGCTTTTAAAGTAAATAGAGATGCGCAAGTAGTTGAACTTGCCAACCAAACAAAAATCCATGGATATATTAATGGTGATATGTTAACAAGGTCCGACTATGTAAAAACTATTAAAGGATTTCCTATTATTCGTATTAATAAAGGCGGTTAAGTAATTATTTCTGCTATGAGTATCTCAAAGTCAATAACAGATCCAATTGCAGGAAGGCTATTAATAAATATGATCAACGACTTAATAAATAATTGATGATAAAATCTTCTTTTATACGAATTATACCTTTTTTTGTTTTTCTTTTTTGTTTGTCATTTATATGTGATGCACAGCAAAGCAAACGTAAAAAACCAAATGTAATTATCATCCTAACTGATGATATGGGCTATGGTGATATTTCTTGCTACAATAAGAATCAAATTAGCACACCCAATATTGATCGCTTGGCAAAAGAGGGAATTCGATTTACTGATTTTTATGTTCCAACACCTTATTGCGCACCTTCACGGGCAACCATATTAACTGGTCGTTTTCCGCTTAGGCATGGTATGATACAAAATCCAGCACCTGATGCTGGCATTAACGATATTGGATTGAATGATAGTGAAGTAACCATGGGTGAACTTTTTCAGCGTGCAAATTATCGCACCAAATGTATTGGCAAATGGCATTTAGGTCATAAACCTGAATATTATCCGGTAAAACATGGCTTTGATGAATACTATGGCATTCTATACTCCAATGATATGCGACCTGTGCAGATCGTGGAGAATTTAGATGTTGTTGAATATCCTGTTGATCAACGAAATCTTACCCAAAAATATACGGCTAAAGCATTGGATTTTATTGATCGAAATAAAGACACACCGTTCTTTCTTTATTTGGCTCATGCCATGCCTCATAAACCACTCGCTGCTTCTGAAAGCTTTTATAAAGAAGGGAATGCTCATGAGTTGTATGAAAGCGTACTCAAAGAGTTGGATTGGTCAACTGGGGAAGTTGTCAATAAATTAAAAGAATTGGGCATTCTAGAAAATACGATAGTTATTTTTATGTCGGATAATGGTCCTTGGTATGGCGGAAACACAGGGGGCTTAAAGGGAATGAAAGCAACAAACTGGGAAGGAGGAACTCGTGTTCCATTCATCATTAGATACCCAAAACAATTACTACAATCCAAAGTAATTAATACTCCATGCTGGTCACCGGATATCTTACCAACAATTATGAAATTAGCAGGTATCAAAACAGATCCCGCAATAGTACTAGATGGAGAGAATATCACTCCAATAATGAATGATAAATCAAAACAACACCCACCCATTTTTACAATGAGAGATTCTACAATTCGAACCATCAGAGATGGAAAATGGAAACTCTTTCTTATTAAACCAGATTTCTATAAGCAAACAGATTTAAAAAGTTGGACTGATAAAAGAGCCCCAGACGGAACAACTATCCTTGCGCCATCTCAACAAGCTAATCCGGCTAATTATCCGGGGGTAAAACCCGAGTGGCAGGCTGGAGAAATGTTGTTGTTTGATCTAGAAAATGATCCAGCAGAAACAACTGATATGTCTGAAAAATATCCTATAATTAAGATGCAAATGATTCAAAAATACCAGCAATTTATAAACAACATACCCAAACAAAAAACAAACTTCATTAAATAGCAGTTGATAATTTTTATGATAAAAAATAATTATGAAAAATAATAGAAACATACAGAAATTTTATTTTACAAACTTAATAATCGTAAGTGCCATTTTTTCATTGGCTAATCTTCATGCACAAGAGCATAAAAAGCCCAATTTGTTGTTTATTATTACAGATCAGCAACGATTTGATGCATTGAGTTTAGCAGGTAATAAAGTATTAAAAACGCCTAATTTAGACCGACTGGCAAATCAAGGTGTATGGTTTAAAAATGCATACACACAATGCGCTGTATGTGCTCCAACAAGAGCCTCCATTTTAACTGGAGCTACTGTTGAAAATCACCAGATAATTACCAATGAAATTGCTAATTCAACAAAGGAAACAGGCAGAATGTCTATGCCAACCTTTGATGAAATATTAAATACAAATGGGTATCGATCTGAGTATTATGGAAAATGGCATAGCCCAATGTTTCATGCAGACGTTTACCAGAATCCTCAATTAAAATCATCAAAGGGAAAAAGTGTTTTTGCTCCTGGGCAACTTACTGCTTTATATATGGATTATATAAACCCAATTAATCCAAAAGTAAAATTAAAACAAGGAGAGTTGTATGATAGTTTTACTGATCAGCCATACATTATGAATCCATTAGATAAACGATATGGAATGTCTGAAGAACAAGTTAAACTTTTAGATAAAAAATATAGCCAACCAGATCTTCATGGCGAATTACAAACTTCTGCTGAGCATTCATTTACAGCTTTTCAGGCCAAACAAACTATTGAAGCAATTGAACGTAATAAAAATAACGCATTTAGTATTACCTGCTCCTTTCATTTTCCTCATGCACCAATGCTTCCTGTAAAACCATATTCGGAAATGTACCCGGTAAAAGACATGGTTGTTCCGGTAAGTATTGCTGATCCAATGCTTAACTCTCCTTATCGGAATCAGAATGGCAGATTAAACCATACAGAGTATGCAGATCCTGAAAAAATTAAATACATGATAGCCGATTATTACGGGCTAGTTAAAGAAATTGATGATTGGGTTGGAAAAATATTAAGCAAATTGGATGAACTTGGATTATCTGAAAATACCCTAGTAATTTTCACAAGTGATCATGGGGATATGCTCGGCGCACACGGAATGAGGGAGAAAAATGTGTTTTACGAAGAATCGGCTCATATACCATTATTGATTAGGTTCCCCAAAAATATTAAACCAAAAAAAACAGTAACTGGATATGTATCAACTATTGATTTGTTTGCAACAATAAATGACTATTTACAAATTCCAGCATCTCCTTCTGATGGAAAAAGTTTACGCGGCCTAATTGAAGGAACTGATAAAACCCATGGTCAATATGTTGTTACCGAATGGTTATATAATGAAGATAAACAGCCTGCATATATGATTATAAAAGATAAATGGAAAATGTTTATACCCTATACCGCCGAATCTACTGTTATCAATGTACTTTATAATTTGAAAGAGGATCCTCATGAAATGAATAATTTGTTGGGTAGTAATCCCGACAAAAAAAAATATGAAGCAAAAGCAAACGAATTAAGGGATGATTTGCTAACCTGGTTAAAACAACACAAATCATCCCATATAGATGGAGTTGAAAAGAGAAAACTATATTAAGGATCACCATTTATTAATTGAATAGCAATAAACGTTTACATATGAAAACCTCCTTTTTTTTAAGACTACTCCTTATGGTAATCGTTGCTGCTGGAATGATATCATTAGCCGCGCAGACTTCTAAACGACCTAACATTTTAATTATTCTAGCAGATGATATGGGACATGGTGATTTGAGTATTAATGGAGGCAAAACACCTACTCCTAATATAGATCGTATAATAAGAGAAGGAGTTCGATTTGCCAATTTTATGACAAATCCGGTTTGTAGTCCTACACGTGGCGGTTTATTAACTGGTCTTCATCCTTTGCGTATTGGTGCAGGCCCTGAAACAGGAGGTAACTTAGATTTAAAAATCACCAATTTTGGCAACTATTTTCAAAAAGAAGGATATAGGACAGGGTTATTTGGAAAGTGGCACAATAGTCCTTCACCAAATCAAGTGCCGAATTCAAATAATATAAATCAATATGGCTTTGACAGGTTCGTAGGGTTTTATGCGGGAGCAGTTGATTATTATTCCAAAGGTTCAACAGGATGGTTTCACGACGATTCGTTAATAGAAAATGAATTGGATTATGCTACAGATTTGACTTCTAAATATGCAATTGATTTTATGGAAAAATCTAAAAATGATCAAAAACCATTTTTATGTTATGTTCCTTTTCAGGCAGTTCATGGACCACATGTAGTTAAGGAAGAATTATTAAAGAGAGTGCCTGCAGAAATAACGAGTAAAGTAAAAGATTTAAAGCCTTACGATTATTATAGAAAAGCGGTTATCGATATACCTGCTTGGAGAAAATTTAATGCAAAATTTTATAATGATGAAACTTGGAACAATAATCAAGATAAGCTTGAACCTGAAGAGCAAGCAATGTTGTACTCGGCTGTAATCACCTCATTCGATGATAATGTAGGGCTCATAATGGATTATTTAAAAAAGAATAAACTGTTAGACAATACTATAATTCTTTTTTTCTCAGACAATGGAGGTACACCAAATGCGGGTAATAATGCCCCTTTCAGAGGGTTTAAACATTCTTTATATGAAGGTGGAATACATTCGGTAGCAAGTATGATGATACCAAAATCAGTTTTAACCTCCACAAAAAAGGACGTACCAGAAATGTGCGGTTATTTAGACATATTTCCAACAATGGCCGCACTAACAAATAGCAAACAAAAATTACCTACAAATCTTGATGGAATGAGTATAGTGAACTTGATAAAAGGCACTTCAAAACCACAAACTGATCGTTATTATTATTGGGTTTGGCGAGACCACGATGTAATTAGATCAGACATGTGGAAACTATTCAGGTATAGGAATAAAGTTGAGTTATACAATATGGTAAATGATATTGGAGAAACTAAAGATGTATCTGCTATGAATCCGGAAGTAGTCAAAGAATGTCTATTTCAAATGTCAATACAATCAAAAAAAACCGGAGTAGCCAATATTCATTTGCCATTAGATATCAAACCTTCTTTGCCAAACGCAATGGGGAAAATTTTATCAATTGATATTTCTTCAGATGATAATCCGAAAAAACAATCAATCAAAATATTGAAAAAGGAATTTACAATCCTTGCCAATTATTATTTTGAATATGACATTAAAGTAGATCCAAAATCAGCATTATCGTTTTGTTATTTTTCACCAATCAGAGGTGAAAATGCTACTTATACAGAAAAAATGGGGGTAGATCTATCCGGTAAATTAGTTCAATCCCCAACAGAATTTGAGGATGAATGGAAGCATGTTTCAGTTGGGTTAGGAAGTTACTCGCCATTAACATATAATGATTTGGGGTTGACTTTCAAATTCAAAAAACCTGGTAAATCAACCGTTTATTTAGACAATATTCGTATTAAGAATTTGAATGGAGACATTATTTATGAATTTTTTATTGATGAAGTAGCGGGAGTCAAAATTGTTTCACCTATGGCAAAAAAGATAGACTTATAATAAATTGAAATGAACACATTATTTATTTACTTGATCAAAATAATAGGAGAATGAAAAAAATTAATATCTTTTTAGTTGCATTGTTTTTTACGAATTTAACACTTGCACAAACGATAAAAGAAAAGAAAAAACCCAATGTAATTATCCTATTTGCTGATCAACATAATAAAAAAGTATTAGGGTTCGAAGGGCATCCAGATGTAATGACGCCTAACTTAGATAAATTGGCACAACAGTCTGTTGTATTCGATAGGGCATACTGTGCAACAGGTATTTGTGTTCCATCCAGATCTGCACTCATGACAGGTATTTATCCTAGAACAATGGGACTTCTTTCGAATAGTGAACAAACAAGTGTTATTAAAGACGTTGTTTCTTTAGCAACACTTTTTAAACAAAATAATTATACAACTTATGCTTTTGGTAAGCGCCATACTAGTGCTGCTGTTGATGCTGGCTGGGATGTACAGCAAAGTCATTTATGCAATGAAACTCCAGGAAATAGTTATACTGAATGGGTAGAAAAAAATGGTTATGGTAAAGAATTTGCTAAGGATTGGGCTGCAGAATTTGGAAAGGGTTCAGATTGTTCGATGCATGCAAAAGAGAAAATTTCTATTGCTGATATGGGTACTCGTGTTACTGATTTACCCGAGAATATGACCATGGAGGCATTCACTACGATGCTAACAATAAAAATGATAAAAGAACAAGCAAAAAGCGAAAACCCTTTTTTTTGTTGGGCAAATTTTTATAGACCACATCAACCTTATACTCCATTAAAAAAATACATGGATAAATACGATGTTTCTACTTGGGGCGAGGGTAGAAATAATGGAAGTTCAATAAAAAAGCCAGCTAATTTATACGAACCTAAAGAAAATATACCTCCAATGATGCAGTCAATTAGGGAGGGAGGCAATAAAGTATGGAATGTAGATAAAGCTAACGCTAATGAACAACTTTGGCGAAACTATGTTGGCGCATATTATGCATTAGTATCTGAAGTGGATCATTGTGTTGGTGAAATATTGAAAGCATTAGATGATGCTGGTATAACAGAAGAAACCATTGTTATTTATACTTCTGATCATGGCGATTTTGTAGGTAATCATGGAATGATAGAGAAAGCTGCTCTTGGACAAAATGTGTACGAAGACATTTTGAATATTCCCTTGATCATTCGTTATCCAGGGAATAAACAAAAAGGCAAACGAGTGGCTGAGCTAGTTAGTTTGGTTGATGTTTATCCAACATTGGTTGATTTACTTGGGCTTAATATGCCAAAATTAAAGTATCCTATTCAAGGGCAATCTTTTGCTAAAACACTAACAAAAGGGAAACCTATGAATAGATCGTATTTAGTTTCAGAGAGTTGGTCGCAGGCAACAGTTATTTCCAAAGAGTACAAACTTGCAGTTATGCTTGATCCAACAGATACCTATAGAAAATTTGATTTCAGGTCTTTTGGCAATCAGTTTTTTATTAAACAATCAGACTCGCTTGAAATTAACAATCAAATTAATAGCAAGAAATATTTAAATGAGATAAACAAGCTACAATCATATTATCAAGATTTTAGTAATAAAATTCCAGATATAGGCAAGCAGGAAATTATTAGAAATGCAAAAATACATAAAGAGAAAAAATAACATTTACCTATTTGTGTTCAATAACCTCATTATAAGATTTTGTAAATTCTTGTCCATAATTCTTTTTATACTCTTTACAGAAATGCAAATAGGTTTCTTTTGCTATCGCATGTCTACCTAAAATGATTAAACTACGGCATTTGAATATAAGTGCTTCGTCATTTACTAGGTCGAAATGAAAAATGCAATTGGTTAGTTTTAATATTAAGTCAGCTTCTGTTTGTATATTGGCTTTTGAGATATAGGAAAGCATTGTAGTGATTACGAAGTCACTAACAGTAGACTTATAATCATCTATCCAACTATATTGAACTTCTCTTAAAAAAGCACCGTTATTTATGATGGATAATAATCTTTCTATATAATTTTTATCTAAGCTGGTAGTTTGTATATTATTAGAATGATTAATAAATTGCTGATAGTCTAGTTGAATAGAATCATTTACTATTTCAAACCTCCATTTTCCGGACTCTTTAGAAATAACAGTTTCTCCAACTTTTTCTAATAGTGACTTTAATTTTACAATATTTACCGAATAATTATTTCTAGCATCTTTTATTGTTTTTTCTTCCCAAAGTATCTCATATAACTGATCAGAAGAAATTCCTTTACCATCTTTAAATGTATGTAAGAGAATCAATAAAAACATTTCTTTAAGAAGGGGAGTAAATTGACGAGTTATATCATTGCCTTTTTTATCAATTACCTCAAAATGGCTAAAAAGAAAAATAGATGACGTAACTGATTCGTTTTCAATTATGCTATGATTAGAAATATCAGCTATATTTTTATTAACCAATTCTATCGAAAAACCATCGTTGTGTAAATTTCGACGCTTTCTTTTCTTTATAATTAAATAGAATGCAATTGGAAAAAGTAAGCCTATAAAAATTAAATAAACCCAATAACTATTAATGAAATTATTTGAATCTGCTTGAGTTACTACTAAATTATTTGGCGGAAATTCAAGTGTAAATACTTTAATGACTGATGAATTATCTTTTTTATTCAATATGGTAACAGCTAC
>JANOQC010000103.1:0-13755 GCA_031422175.1 Sphingobacteriia bacterium
CATTTTGAAATAGTACAAAGTAATCGAACATTTACTGCTACTCAAATTCCGTTTACTACAAAAAAATCATTCGAGGATGTATCTTTAAACTTATTAGAAGATACCCTTAATCGAGTTTTGCATTTTGCCAATGCTATCAACGATCAAACGGCAGTTTGGAAAAAATTCTATTCTCAACCTACCGATTCTATGCTCAAGATGATGATGCATGAAAGTGATAATTTCTTTGCTGAGCAAACCTTGTTAATGGTTGGTAATGAAAAAATTGGTTTGATGGATGATAATAAAATCATCGACACTTTATTAAAATCTGATTTTGTTGGGATTCCACAAAAACCTAAATGGGTAGATGGTAGTGGATTAAGTCGTTATAATTTAATGACCCCTCAAGATTTTGTTTGGATACTTACTCAAATGAAAAAATCTTTTTCTTGGGAGCGCATTAATACTATATTACCCGGAGCCAATGAAGGCACTTTAGCAGGATTGTACAAAGGCTATGAAGGAAAAATTTTTGCCAAAACTGGAACGTTGAGTAATCATGTTGCGCTTAGTGGTTTTATCACTACCCAAAAAGGCAAAGAATTAATTTTTTCTGTACTGGTAAATGCACACCAAACTGCTGCTGGATCAATTCGCAAATCAATTGAGCAATTGATAACTGGAATAATAGACAACTATTAATTACAATTTTCCAAACATTCTACTGAGGTAGTCTTCTTTAAATTCCAAATAGGTAGGACTTCCATTCGGGCTTACATTTGGTGTTGAACAAGCAAATAACGAAGCAATTAAATGGGTCATTTCTTTTTGATCTAATTGTTTCCCAGTTTTTATGGATTGTTGCTTTGCCATACAACGAATTAGTTTTTCTCTCTTACTAAATTTTACATCACTGCTAAAATGTTTAAATTGTTCTATCAACATTTCAACAGCATGCTTTTCATCTCCAGCAATTACATCTGCTGGGGTACCTTGAATTACAAAACTATTTTGGCCGAACGGCTCTATTTGGTAACCAATAGCTTGTAATTCAGGTAATAATTCTGCTAATAAAACAGCATCTCCTCCAACTAATTCTAAGCTAATTGGGAACAAACTTTTTTGTGTAGTTGTTTGCTGGTTTTGAGCCATGCTACTATACCCTTCATACAATATTCGTTCATGTGCTAACTGCTGATGAACTAATAAGAATCCTTCGGTAATAGTTACTACAATATAAGTTTGATGAAGTTGAAATAGTGGTTTGTCGGTAAGGGCAATAGTATTGGAAACCAATTTTGGATTAGCAGAAAATAGTGCTTCATTTACTATGGAAGATTTTGTGCCAGATGTACTACTTGTAAAAAATTCTTTCCAATGCTTTAGCTCACTTTTTTCATTCGGTTCTATGAAATGTGCTTGATTTTTTTGGGTAAAGGTTTTGTAAAGATTTGATGATACTGCTGCATTTTGCTGATCGTTGGTAAATGGTTTACTAACTGCATCTAAGCCTTGTATATCAGCATTTAAAGAAAAGTCCAAAGAGGGTGCAATACTAAATTGTGCCAAAGCATGCTTTATAGCAGCTTGTACAAATGCATAAATTATTTTCTCGTCTTCAAATTTTATTTCCTGTTTTGTAGGATGCACATTGATATCAATTTGTGCAGGATCTAAATCGATGTACAATACATAACTAGGAAAACTATCTTTCGGAATCATTCCTTCAAAAGCAGCATTAACTGCATGATTTAAATAAGCACTTTTTATATATCGATTGTTTACAAAAAAATATTGATCACCTCTTGTTTTACGAGCTGTTTCTGGCTTTCCAATAAATCCAGTAATATTCATATAGTCAGTATCTTCTGAAAGGGTTACTAGTTTTGCATTATAACTATTGCCTAATATTTGAACAATTCTTTGCTTACTGTTACCTGCTTCCAAGTGAAAAACCTCTTGTCCATTACTTGATAATGAGAAAAATACGGAGGGAAATGCAATAGATACCCGAGTAAACTCTTCTACAATTTGTCGCATTTCTGCGGCATTGCTTTTTAAAAAATTTCTTCTCGCAGGAACATTAAAAAACAAATTCTTCATGCTAATACTTGTTCCCGTAGGGGAAGCGCAAGATGATTGGTTAACGATTTTACTGTTTTCTATCTCTATAAAAGTACCCAATTCATCACCTGCTCTTTTGGTTTTGAGTTCTACTTGCGCAACAGCAGCAATAGAAGCCAATGCCTCACCTCTAAATCCCATCGTTTTGATGCTAAATAAATCATCAATATTCCTAATTTTACTTGTAGCATGTCTTTCAAATGCCATTCTTGCATCTGCTTCCGTCATTCCTTTTCCATTATCAATCACCTGAACCAATGCTTTGCCTGCATCATTAATGATCAATTTAATAATAGTAGCCCCGGCATCAACTGCATTTTCTAATAATTCCTTTACCGCACTACTTGGTCTTTGAATTACTTCACCTGCCGCAATTTGATTGGCTATATTATCTGGTAATAATTGTATGATATCTTCCACGGGGCAGCAAAAATAAGATTACTCTTTCATCTTAACGTACACTTACATTAAATTTGCGCTCTAAATTTTAATGAATGATGCCAAATGCAGCAATAGAGAAGATTAAAAGAGCTTTTTTACCCCAAAATTTTGAAATTACTAATTGGGAAACGCTAGAACCCTATTTCAAATTATTGGTAGAAAGGCCTATTAATAACAAAGCCGACTTAGAACTATGGTTAAAAGATATGAGTGAAATGGAAGCAGTTGTGAGTGAAGATGCATGTTGGAGACAAATAAAAATGACTTGTGATACAACTGATAAAGTGTTGGAAGAAGCATTTACTTATTTCTGCATGGAGATTCAACCCAAACTACAACCTTATGCCGACTCACTCAATAAAAAATTAGTGCATAGTTCTTTTACTAAGGAATTGGATCAATCCTTATACCTTACTTATTTGCGTAGTGTGCAAAAAAGTATTGATTTGTTTAGAGAAGAAAATATTCCCATTCAAGCAGAACTCAGTGTATTGCAACAACAATATGGAGCAATTGCAGGCAAGATGACCGTAGAAGTAAATGGAACAGAATTTACCTTACAACAAGCTGCAAAATTCTTAGAAAGCTCAGACCGCGAATTGCGTAAAGAAGTTTACTATAAAATTCAAGAGCGTAGAAAGCAAGATGCAACTGCCATGCACGAATTATACAGTAGTTTAATTTCGAAACGCCATCAAATAGCAGTCAATGCTGGGTTTGCTAATTATCGTGATTATAAATTTAAAGAGCTTGGAAGATTTGATTACACTAAAGATGATTGTTTTCAATTTCATGAAGCAGTTAAGTTACATGTGATTCCATTGGTTAATACAATTTATGATCAAAAGAAATTGCAACTTGGTTTAGATACTTTAAAGCCTTGGGATACAGAAGCTGAACCCGCAGGTACTGAGCCATTGAAGCCATTTACTGATGGAAAGGATTTATATGAAAAATCAGTTCAATGTTTTGAGCAACTCCATCCTTTTTTTGCAGATTGTTTGCGAAAGATGAATGAACTGAAGCATTTTGATTTAGAAAGTAGAAAAGGCAAAGCGCCAGGAGGATATAATTGTCCATTGGCTGAAAGTGGTGCTCCATTTATTTTTATGAATGCGGCTGGTCAAATGAGTGATGTAACTACCATGGTGCATGAAGGTGGACATGCAGTGCATTCTTTTTTAGCACACCCATTGCCATTAAGTACTTTCAAGGAATATCCGATGGAAATAGCTGAAGTAGCTAGTATGGCTATGGAATTATTTAGCATGAATCATTGGGGTGCATTTTTTGATAATGAGGCCAATTTAAAAAGAGCTAAATTACACCAGCTCGAAAGAACAATTACTATTTTCCCGTGGATTGCCATCATCGATAAATTTCAGCATTGGGTATATGAGCATCCACAACACAATACAGAAGATCGCAGTTCGGCTTGGATGAATATTTTAAATGAGTTTTCTACTTCAAGCATTGATTATGTGGGATTAGAGCAATTTAGAGCAATTGGATGGCAACGTCAATTGCATTTATTTGAAGTACCCTTTTATTATATAGAGTATGGTATAGCTCAGTTAGGTGCAATTGGTTTATGGATGCTATACAAGCAAAATCCTGAAAAAGCCCTACAGCATTATATAGATGCATTGAGTTTAGGTGGCACTAAAACCTTACCTGAATTATATAAAACAGCCGGAATAGAATTTAATTTAACCCCAGCCTATATTAAGCAGCTGATGGATTTTGTGAAAAACGAAATGGAACAATTATAGAAATAAAAACGCCCCGATTCATCGGGGCGTTTTTTATACTAATCTTTTTTTGGTTCTTGTGAAGGACCACCTGCAGGACCTTGTGGTGGCCTATTTTGTTGAGGGCCACGATTTTGAGGTGGTCTATTTTGCTGCGGCCCACGCGAATTTTGTTGCTGCGGCCCACGCGGATTTTGTTGCTGTGGCCCACGCGGATTTTGTTGCTGTGGCCCGCGATTTTCTCCACGACCATTGTCAGGCCTGTTGTCTGGTCTGCGATCATTTCTATTAGGCCCTTGCCCACTACTTCTTTGTTGATCTCTTTTTTTACGATCATTTTTTTCTAATGATTGTAAACTTATTTGGCCAACTAATTCTACAAATGCTGGCTCTGCTTCTTTCTGTTTGCTATTTACAATTTCAACAGCTTGCAATTCATCTACTTTTTGCCCCTGCTGATTTATTTTTTTAATTTCTTTTACACGTTGAATGGTTAAAGGGTAATGCTTATTGTTGTTAGGCAAAACATACCACATCAAGTTTTTGAAAATATCTTTTTTTATTAAATGCGCAGTACCCATTGCGGTATCTAAAGTATCTGCATAATCCGGAAATTGTTGTAATGCATCTAAATAGGTATCAAGCTCATAATTCAAACAACATTTTAAACGGCCACATTGACCACTTAATTTAGTTTGATTGATTGATAAATTTTGATAACGAGCTGCTGTAGTATTTACGCTCTTAAATTCATTTAACCAGGTACTGCAACATAGTTCTCTTCCGCAACTTCCAATACCGCCTACTTTGGCAGCTTCTTGGCGAATTCCAATTTGCCTCATTTCTACTTTAAACTTAAAGTCAGTAGCAAATGTTTTAATGAGTTCTCTAAAATCAACCCGATCGTCGGCAGTATAAAAGAAAGTGGCTTTTTTTCCGTCTGCCTGAATTTCCACTTCACTCAATTTCATTTGCAAATTCATCGTACGAGATATAGCCCGGCTGCGGGCAAGAATTTCTTTTTCGCGACTCTTACTTATCTTAAAACTTTCAATTTCACGGTCGTTGCTTCTTCGAAGAATTTTTTTAATTTCTGGGCTGAATTCTTCCACTCCTTTTTTCTTCATTTGAATGCGAACTAGTTCACCAGTGAGGCTTACTTCACCCAAATCATAACCGCTTACCCCTTCCAATGTAACATAGTCTCCCTTTTCGAAATACTGTAATGTAGTATTCCGATAGAATTCTTTCCTACTTCCTTGTTTGAAACTTATTTCAACAATTTTACAATTACTTTCAGGATCGCTGAAAGGAAGGTTCATTAACCAGTCATGTACATTTAATCTGTTGCAACCACCTGTGCTACAACCTCCATTGCTTTTACAACCGTTAGGAGTTCCGGTTCCACAAGATCCACATCCCATATTTTCTAATTATTTTCAGCTATCCAAAATTAGGGTTTTGTTCTGAATGATATGATATAGTTTAATAGTTAGTGCTTGAAACAGCATTTTAGAATTGGCATTGCGTTCTATATAGTAAGACGCCTTGTCTAATTCCTCAATAATGGCTTCTTGTTGACTAACTGAAGCTATTTTATTGAGTCTTTTGGCAAAATCCAGCTCATTTTCTCCCTGATTCACTCCATCTTCCCCCAATATTCTGATTCGGATACTTTGTTCGAGCAAATGGTTGAAATATCGAAGAAATTGTTTTTGTTTTTCCCTACCTAATTTGCTCATTTCTTCTACAAATAGTACTTGAGCTGCAGGACCTTTTTTAAGTATTGCATTCAACCATTCCTTTAATAAACTATGCCAATCTTCGTCGGCATGTTGCAATAATTGAAGTGCTTCTCTATAATTACCCTCACAAATCACACTAATTTGTTTGGCTATTTCGGGAGTAGCTTTTGCCCTTAGTATTAATGCAGCTTCTATTTCGGCGTCTTCCAAAGTAGGAATTCTTACCAATTGACACCTGCTTAAAATGGTAGGAAGAATCAATTCTTCATTTTCAGCAACTAGTATAAATAAGGTATTGGGTGGTGGCTCTTCTATCAGTTTTAATAATTTATTGCCTTCTTTCCCCAAGAATTCTGGCATCCATAATAGCAAAACTTTGTATTTACTTTCAAAACTTTTTAAACTAAGGGAGCGGATAATGCTATTGCATTCTTCGGCAGAGATATTACCCTGTTTATTATCGGCCCCAATACTTTGCAGCCAGTCATAAACATTTCCATAAGGATGAGATTGTATAAAATCCCTCCATTCTTCTATGTAAATAGCACTAGTTGGCTTCTCTCCGGCTTTTTTAGTAATTACTGGGTAAGTAAAATGTAAATCTGGGTGAATTAGTTGAGCTGCTCTTTGAAATGAATGTTGTTCTGTTATTTCAGAAGGGTCAATAAAACCAATAGCAGCAGTCATTGCTGTTAAACCTCCAAAAAGATCTTCAACTAAAGGAGCATCAGGAGGTAAACACACAATATATTGAGCAAATGCCATTGCCAGAGGCAATCCACCAACACCTTCTTTACCTAAAAAAAGCAATGCATGACTAAGCCTATTTTGTTGCACCATTTCTGAAAGGTGCTTTTTGGTAACCGATTGCCCTATTACTTCCGAAAATAGCATGATATATAATATAAACGAAAGTACTTAATTGTATTATTTAACGTACTTCAAAATATCTTCGCTATCTGGTTTTACACTGCTGGGAAAGTATTGAATCAAATTTCCTTTTTCATCTAATAGAAATTTTCCGAAATTCCATTTGATTTCAGCATCCATCACCCCATTTTCTGTTTTTGAAGTAAGCCATTTGTAAATTGGAGCCATATCTTCACCTTTAACACTTACTTTACTGGCGAGCGGAAAGGTAACACCAAATCTTGCTTTACAAAATTCTTGCACTTCTGCATCACTGCCTGGTTCTTGGCCTCCAAAATTATTAGCAGGAAATCCAACGATCACCAATTTGTCTTTGTATTGTTCATATACTTTTTGCAAAGCTTCATACTGGGGGGTATAACCGCATTTAGAAGCCGTATTAACCACTAAGATTTTCTTTCCTTTATAGCTAGAGAAATCAATGGTTTTACCCTCAATTGATTTCACTTTAAAACTATGAATCGAAGGATTTGAAGGAAATGTAAAAGCACTCATCAATATAAAGGAGGTTATTGCTGTTAAAAGTTTCATTTATTTAATTTTTTGGAACATGAAGTTAGTACTAAATAGATAAAAAATAATAAGCTTCTTCGGGTGTCATTACAGGGAGTTCACTTTTTTTATAATCATTTGAGTCTCTAGTAATAATTAAACCTATTTCTTTAACACTTGTTGCACAAAAATGTTGAATAGCATCTTCAAAGTCTTTAAAATTGGAGTTTATTGCATTTTGTATTACAGAATGATTAACTGCAGCAACAACTGTCATATCTTCTAATTGAGCAATTAATTTGATAGTAGCAGAATGGGTTAAACCCTGTTTAAGTATATAATAAATATTATTATAGGATACAGCAGAGAGATAAATTGTGAGTTTTTTCTGTTCGGCAAGGTCAAAAATTTTGCCAGCAAAAAAAGCGAATGGGGCTCTATTGGCTAAAAAGTCAATAATTACATTGGTATCTATGAAAACGGACTTCATTATTTGTATTTGTTGCTAATGGATTTTCTCAAAGCAGATTTATATTCAAAACTGTCAGGCAATTGAATGGAGCCTATTAAATTGGCCACTTTGGGTGAAAAAGGCAAATCTTTTTCAATGGTTGAACTCATTGTTTTGAGGTAGTTTTCTACTATTTTAGACAAGCTTTTTCCTTTTATGGCAGCATATTTTTTGGCATAAACTATTACTGTTTCATCTATGGTTAAAGTAAGTTTAGTAGTCATTGCACGTGTATTATTAATTGCAAACATACGTATTAACTTTTAAATGGTATAAGCTACAGTAGCAATGCTCAATCGGGTACCCGGAACAGCTAAAATAGCAGTTCCGCATGCTTCAAGGCTTGCCCCAGTAGTTATTACATCATCTATTAGCAACACATGTTTACCTTCTATAGCAGTTGCGTTCGTTACTTGAAATACACCCTCCATATTTTCCCAACGGCTAATTCGGCTCTCATGGGTCTGAGAATTTGTATGAATAATTCTAGAAACAGCCTCTTTTAGTACCAGTTTTGGCCAAACACAAGCCATACCGTCTGCAATGAGGTCTGCTTGGTTATACCCTCGTTGGTACATTTTTTTGGGGTGAAGGGGGAGTGGAATGATGCAATCAATAGCATCAAATCTATTAGAAGATTTTAATAAATTTCCCAATTGCATTCCTAAAAAATTTCCAGCTTCTTTGTTGTTATTGTATTTTAATTGCACCAACAAATGTTGCAACAAACTTAATTTGGTAAAATAATACATCGAGCCTGCTGCGTGTACTGGTAATCTGCCAATCAACATTTTTTCGATTGGGTTAAACGGAATATGACTAAACTGAGTAAGCGGTAATAAACTATTGCATTTGGCACACAAGAACTCTTTTTTGCTAATAAAATCTACTCCACATCCACTACAAAAATGTGGATACAATAAATGTTGAATAGCAGTATTGATTTTTTGCAGAGATAAAAGCATCCACAAAATTCGAAATAGTTCAATTATTATACAAGCGTGTATGCCGAAAAAAAAATGATGATTTAACGGATTAAAACAATTGCTGGTAAACTTCATCCACCCTACTCAGTGCAACAACTTGGATGGTGTAGTTTTTAGGGTCGAAACTTTTTTTATTATAGCGCGATACGATGATTTTTTCAAATCCTAATTTTTGGGCTTCTGCAATGCGTTGTTCTATTCTGTTTACTGCCCTTATTTCTCCATTCAATCCAACTTCTCCTGCAAAACAAACTGCTTTTGGTAAAGGATTGTCTTCGTAAGAAGAAAGCAATGCACAGATTACTGCTAAATCAATCGAAGGGTCTTCTATTTTTATTCCACCAGCGATGTTTACAAAAACATCTTTCATCCCAAATTGAAAACCACCTCTTTTTTCTAATACTGCTAATAACAATTGCAAGCGCCTTAAATCGAAACCTGTAACTGTTCTTTGTGGTGTACCATAAACACTAGTAGTAACGAGTGCTTGCACTTCAATCAATAATGGCCTCATGCCCTCTAATGCAGCAGCAATAGCACTTCCGCTGAGTATCTCTTCTCTTTGGGCTATTAAAATTTCCGATGGATTGGTAACAATACGCATGCCTTCTCCCGTCATTTCATAAATACCTAATTCCGATGTGCTACCAAATCTATTTTTAAGGGTACGTAAAATTCTGTACGCATAATGACGATCTCCTTCAAATTGTAAAACTGTATCTACCATATGCTCCAAAATTTTTGGTCCTGCAATGGCGCCATCTTTGGTGATATGACCAATTAAAAAAACAGGCGTATTGGTTTCTTTGGCAAAACGTTGAAATGCGGCAGCGCATTCCCTGATTTGCGAAACGGTTCCGGCAGATGAATCAATTAAATTTGATTGAATGGTTTGAATAGAATCTACTATTACCAATTGTGGTTTTAGTTTTTTTATTTCTTTGAAAATAATAGTAGTATCTGTTTCAGTCAGCAAGTAAAAATTATCGTTGGAGATCTTTAATCTATCGGCCCGCATTTTAATTTGTTGTTCACTTTCTTCTCCACTTATATATAAAACCCGAAGTTGATTAATGTGTAAACCATTTTGCAAAAACAAAGTACTTTTTCCTATTCCAGGTTCACCAGCTACTAGAATTAAACTGCCAGGAACAATTCCTCCGCCGAGTACCCTATTTAATTCGGAGTCTTTGGTAACAATTCTTTTTTCTTCTTGAACAGTAACATCGCTTAATGCAATTGTTTTTGTAGTTTTTTTAGATTCGGGATAATCTTCCCAAGTAGTTTTTTCTTTTGCATCGCCACTATCAATTACTTCTTGAGTAAAAGTGTTCCATTCGTTACATGAAGGACACTTGCCAATCCATTTGGCACTTTCATATCCACAGTTATTACAAAAAAAGGCGGTTTTTATTTTGCTCATAGATGTAAAATGCAGGGTATTCTTTAAAAGCAAAAGGACCAACATTGCTGCTGGCCCCATTACTTACTAACCCATTAAATTCTTCCACTAAATTACAATAATGGGGCACATCTCAAAATTAATTTTTTGAATTATTGGTAAAAAGGATCCGTCCAACTGATTTTTTATAGCGAATGAAAAGAAGCACTAGTTAGTTATACATTATACTTAAAACAACTATGTTGATATGTCAATTCTTGGGATAAATATTTTGCCTTTTCACCGATTTATTTTGGTCTTTAGCCCAAACTACTAAAGTTTTTTACCAAAAAAAAGGGATTTTTTTATTTACATTTTTAATTAATACAACTACTTGGAATACAATGTGAAAACTTCTTTTTTTGCAGTTAAATTTTAATAAAATGCAATACAGAATTCAGTTTCAACATTTTTAATTAGTATGAATTTGTAATTTAAACCGACCAAAACCGGCCGATTAAAGATTAAAATAAGATTAAAATTATATAATTGTTAACATTTTTAAGCAGCTATTTAGTTATTTACACGGTCAAATGACCTGATAAAAGGTCTATTTACCTAAAATTAACTACATGAGAAAAAAACTGCTGATGAGTTTTTGTGCCTTTCTATTAGTCCTTGCGACTGGATTGGCCCAAACAACTACTATTACTGGAAAAGTAGTAGACGACAAAGGAAATGCGCTTGCTGGCGCATCTGTTATGGAAAAAGGCACCAAAAATGGGGCTAGTGCCGATGCCAACGGCTCTTTTTCAATTAAAGTAAAATCAGGGGCAACGCTGATCATTTCTGAAATTGGATTTGAAAACCAGGAAGTAAGTGCTAAATCAAGCAATTTACTGGTTAAAATGGTTACTGACACTAAAGCATTAAGCGAAGTAGTAGTAACTGGGGTGGGTGTTGCAACTAGTAAGAAAAAATTGGCCATTGCTGTTGAAGCAATCACTGCTGATAAAATTCCTGCTGTTCCAACTGTAGATATTGGTAGTGCATTAGTAGGTAAAATTGCTGGTGCTCAAATTAGTACTACCAATGGTAGCCCTGGTTCTCCAACTCAAATCCTTTTAAGAGGTATAAACTCTATCAATGGATCTACAAGTCCGATGATTTTATTGGATGGTATTCAAATTGCCTCTACTGGTTTAGAAAATTTAGATTTAAACGGAATTGAAAGAGTAGAGGTTGTTCAAGGACCTGCTGCTAGTACATTATACGGCGCTCAAGGAGCTAATGGCGTTATCCAATTGTTTTCTAAGAAAGGAAAATTGGGTAAAGTAAGCATTAATGTTTCTTCAAGTATTATTTCAAATGAATTATTGAATATTGGAAATGTTAATAAATCTCAAAACCATTCATTTGCTGTTAATGCAGCTGGAAATGTAGTAGATGGAGCAGGTGCTCCATTGACTTTCGATAAAACTACTGGTTCGTATTTAACCAATCCAGTATTTAATTTAATTTCAGCTACAAGTAAATCGGATAAGCCGTACGATAAAAATTTACTTTGGTACAATCACTATGATATGTTTTTTAAGAAAGCTCAGGCTTTTAATAATTCTATCAATGTAAGTGGTGCAACTGAAAAAACGGATTTTTCGTTTTTATTAACCGATACACGTCAAGAAAGTGTTTTTAAAAATAATGGAGATTATGCTAGAACCAATTTAACTGCCAATATTGGTGTTGAATTGGCTAAGGGTTTAAAATTCCGTTCTATTACTCAAATTGTTAGAACGAATGATACTCAATTAGATCCTACAGGAAGAAACATGTTATATGCTATTAATAACTCTCGTCCTTTTGCCAATTACTTAGATCGTGATGCGCAAGGAAAAATGTCTCCCTATTTTGGAGATGCAGTTGGTGTAAATGCATATAATTTTAATTATGTAGTAGAAAACGCTAACGTTAAAGATCAAACCATCGATTTAATTCAAAACTTTAATTTAAATTATCGTTTAAACAGATTTGTTGAGTTAGATGCTAAATATGGTATTAATAGAAGTACTTACAATTCTCGTTACGAAATAAAAGACCAGAATGGAAATGAAGGTGCAGAATTCTGGCAGTATTGGGCAGAATTTTATTCACCTCGTACATCATTTGCTTCTCCAACAACAGGAAGTGAGTCAGGTGAAATCAATGAAAGAGTATTTACCAATACTTTCCAAAACTTCACAGCAAATGCAAATATTAAGTTTGATTTAGAAAAAGATTTCAAATTAAATATTCCGTTGAAATCCACCACTTTAGTAGGATGGGATTATCGTAATAGCAAAAGTACTGATTATTGGACCTATGGTTCTAATGCGCCAGATTTTACACCATACAGAGCAAGTAATATGGCTGTTTATAACATCGCACGCGACCAGGTTTCTGAGTTTGTTACCTATGGTATTTTGGTAAATCAACATTTCGATTGGGGTGAAATAGCTGGAGTGAGCGCAGGCTTACGTTCTGATTATTCTTCTGCTTTCGGACAGGGTTCAACTCCTTTCACTTTCCCTCGTGGAGATTTCTATTTAAGACCTTCTAGTTTTAATTTCTGGCAGAATGCAAATATCAGCAAAGTAATTAACGAATGGAAATTGCGTGCCGCATATGGTGAGGCTGGAATTCAGCCAGGAGCATATGATCGTTTTCCTATCTTAACAACTGCTACAATAGGAAACCAAACTGGTTTATCTACACCAATTGCAAATGCTAACCCCGACTTACAAGTTGAAGTTGCAAAAGAGTTAGAAATTGGTACCGATTTTGGTTTTAAATTAGGAAAGGGCAATTGGTTTAGCAATGGTGGTTTATCTTTTACCTATTGGAATAGAACATCTGAAAATGTAATTGACCGTGTAGACGTTGCTCCAAGTATTGGTATTGGTCGTCAGTTAACCAATTCAATGACTTTGAAGTCTAATGGTATACAGGCTTCGCTTAATTTAAACGTTTATAGAAGTAAAGATTGGAACTGGGATTTCACTGCTAACTTTAGTAAGCAAAAATCGTATGTAGACAAAGTGTTGAATGGTGCTGAAATTATTAAACCATCTGCAGCTGGTAGTTCTCAATATATCATTAGAGCTGGAGAACAAATTGGCCAAATTTATGGATATATTTTCCCTAAATCTATCGGACAATTAGATCCAGATGGTAATCCAATTATTCCTATTGCTGAGCAGAAAGATTACGTAGTTGCTAGCAATGGTTATGTTGTAAACAAAGCAACACGTCAACCATATGCATCTTCTAAGCGTTTTGGATTGGGTGATCCAAATCCAGACTTCAATATGTCTTTCATCAATAGTGCCTCTTATAAAGGTATTGTAACACTTGGAATGCAGTGGGATTGGGTTAG
>JANOQC010000104.1:0-15037 GCA_031422175.1 Sphingobacteriia bacterium
CATGCAAGATCATGATATGCATGCAGAATTTATAGAAGTAAATAAAGAAACAATTCTTCAACTCATTCATAAATTGGAAGAAAGAATAATTGCTGTTGGAACTACTTCGCTAAGAACAATTGAAAGTTTATATTGGTTAGGAGTTAAAACTTATTTACAGCCAAATTTATCCTCCGCTGAATTTACAGTTTCGCAATGGGATCCATATGAAATAAAAGAAACTCAAATTCCTTCCACTATTGCATTAAACGCTTTATTGATTTGGATGGCCAAAAATAATGCAACCAAATTGATTACAAAAACACAAATCATTATTGCCCCTGGTTATCATTTTAAAATAATAAAAGGATTGATCACTAATTTTCATCAACCGCAATCTACACTGCTATTATTAGTAGCCGCAATTATAGGCGATGATTGGAAAAAGGTTTACCAGTATGCTTTAGACAATGATTTTAGATTCTTAAGTTATGGAGATGGTTCTCTAATTTGGTCAACGTAATTATTAATCAACTTGTACAACAGGCACTTCAACAGTAAAGGAAGTTCCTTTACCCAAAACACTTTCCACTTTTATTCTTGCTTTATGAGCATCAATAACTGTTTTAACATAACTCATGCCTAATCCAAAGCCTTTTACGTTGTGTAAATTTCCTGTATGTGCTCGATAGAATTTTTCGAAAATTCGCTTTGTACTTTCTTTAGACATTCCAATTCCATTATCTTCTATTCTAATTACTAGATAATTTCTAGTACTATGGGTTGAGATCTTTATAAATAAATTATCTTTTGAATATTTAATCGCATTGTCTATTAGATTCGACAATAAATTAGAAAAATGAACTTCATCACCGCTGATGCAATCATTCTTTGCATTTAATAAAAGTTGGAAGTCAGCACTTTTTTCTTGCATTTGCAATTTAAAATTGTTCATTACTTGTTCAATCATCTCATTTACTTTAATAGGAGTATGATTTAATTTTAATTCTTGCTTTTCCATAAAAGCGGCCTGTAGAATAGTTTCTACATGCTTATTCATTCGAGTATTTTCTTCTTTTATGATCTTACTAAAATAGGCAGCCTTCTCTTTATTGTTCTGTACTTTTTCATTATTCAACGCATCAACAGCCAACGAAATCGTAGCCAATGGTGTTTTAAATTCATGCGTCATATTATTGATGAAATCACTTTTTATTTGACTCAGTTTTTTCTGATTTAATAATGTTCTAACTGTAACATAAAATGCTGCAATAATTACTAACATAAACATAATCGCGCCTGATATAATCCATCGCAACGACTGCCATACTTGCTTTTGAATATCTGGAACAATGATGATTAGTTTTTCTAATGAAGGCAGTGTTTCAACATCTGTGTTCTCAGGTAATATTACATAATACCCACGTTTATTATTCACCGTATCCCAAAACGATGTTTCATAGCCCTTCGACATCATTTCGTAGTCGTCATTCGTATTGGTAATGGCAAATTCAAATTTTAGTTTATTTAAATTTAACCGATCAAAGGATTTTCTAATTTTTAACTGAATTTCTTCTGGTGTAAATTTTTCTTCTACGGTTGGAGACTTAAAAACGTGTAATTGAAATTCTGAACCTAAACTCAGTCCTCCTCTTCTATTTAACCTCAACACTTGTCCGGTATAAGTTGATTTTCCTAAATCAGTTGCTACTGTAAAACCAGCTTCATTAATTTTGGTATTTAGTTGGGCCTTAGTAAGTTCTAATAAATTTTGAAACCAAGATACTTGAAGCAAAATAAGCCCCAATAAGGATAGTGATATCAATACAATAATTACAGGGAAAGTTCTCTTCATCTACTACAAATATACTTTTTTGGTAGCCTTTTTTAGAATCTGCCACCTAGAAAGCTTTTTTTTAACAAATAAATACTTTTATTTATCTTTTTGCCATCAAATGGAACTTAATCAAGGTATATTATTATTGTCAGACCCTTTTTTGAAGGATCCAAACTTTGCCCGTTCGGTAGTATTACTTTGTGAACACAACAGGGAGGGAAGTTTTGGTTTAGTATTAAATAAAAAAAGCCAATACCATTTAAGCGATCTTGTAGAATTGGCATTCAACTTAACTATCACCGTATTTGACGGTGGACCTGTTCAACAAAATACTTTACACTTTATACATCGCAAACCAAATCTAATACCTGAAAGTGTTGAAGTGGCAAAAGGCATATTTTGGGGAGGTCATTTTGAAACCATAGTAGCTTTGCTTAGAAATGGAAGCTTATCTCCCGATGATATCCGTTTTTTTGTTGGGTATAGTGGCTGGAGCCAAGGTCAATTAGAAGAGGAACATGAAGGAAAAAGTTGGATAATTGCGGCTGCTACTCCTGCAATAATTTTCATGTCGAAAGAAGCATTAATTTGGAAAAATAGCTTGAATACATTGGGCGGAGAATATGCCCAAATGAGTAATTACCCTAGCGATCCGCAATTGAACTAAAATGAGATGGACCGTTGAAATAAAAAACGGCCCCGAAATTCGGAGCCGTTCATTCAACTATTTAGAAAGCATTTTTTACAATTCCGTTGCACCTTCAACCAACACAGTTGCTTTGTTATTCAGTACTTCTACAAATCCGCTTTTTATAGAAAAAGAAGTAGTTTCTTTTTTATCTACTAATATCTTCATATTTCCTTTACCCAATGCACTTACCATTGGAGCATGTTTGTCTAATACTTCAAATAAACCACTTGTTCCCGGTAATTGAACACCATATACTTCGCCACTGTATAATTTTTTTTCCGGTGTTAATATTTCTAGAATCATAAATTATCCTTTTGCTGCTTCAATCATTTTCTTGCCTTTTTCCATAGCTTCTTCTAAAGTTCCAACTAAGTTAAACGCCGCTTCAGGATATTCATCTACTTCACCATCCATAATAGCGTTAAATGCCCTGATGGTATCTTCGATACTAACATATACCCCTTTCAATCCGGTGAATTGTTCTGCAACATGAAATGGTTGGCTTAAGAAACGTTGTACTTTACGAGCACGCTGAACAGTCATTTTATCTTCTTCGCTTAATTCATCCATACCTAAGATAGCGATGATATCCTGCAGTTCTTTATAGCGTTGTAAAATCAATTTAACCTTGTTTGCACAATCATAATGCTCATTTCCAACAATAGCAGGTGTTAAAATTCTTGAAGTAGAATCCAAAGGATCAACCGCAGGATAAATACCTAAATCGGCAATTTTTCTACTCAAAACTGTAGTTGCATCTAAGTGAGCAAATGTAGTTGCAGGAGCTGGATCAGTTAAATCATCCGCAGGCACATATACCGCTTGAACAGAAGTAATAGAACCATTTTTAGTTGAAGTGATTCGCTCTTGCATTAACCCCATTTCAGTAGCCAACGTTGGCTGATAACCTACTGCAGATGGCATACGACCTAATAAAGCCGACACTTCAGAACCTGCTTGAGTGAAACGGAAGATATTGTCTACGAAAAATAAAATGTCTTTTCCTTTTCCAGAGCCATCTCCATCACGAAAATATTCAGCAATAGTTAAACCACTCAAAGCCACGCGTGCACGTGCTCCTGGAGGTTCGTTCATCTGTCCAAATACAAAAGTACCCTTAGATTCTTTTAATTCTTCCATATCAACTTTGCTCAAATCCCATCCACCCTCTTCCATGCTATGTTTAAAATTGTCGCCGTATTTCATAATACCAGCTTCAATCATTTCGCGCAATAAGTCGTTTCCTTCACGAGTTCTTTCCCCAACACCAGCAAATACAGAAATACCGCCGTGGCCTTTTGCAATATTGTTCATCAATTCTTGGATCAATACTGTTTTACCAACTCCTGCACCTCCAAATAATCCAATCTTACCACCTTTTGCATAAGGCTCAATTAAATCGATTACTTTGATTCCAGTAAAAAGAATTTCAGAAGCAGTACTTAAATTTTCGAACAATGGAGGTTTGTTGTGAATTGCACGACCACCTTCTTTGCTAACTTGTGGTAAACCATCAATGGCATCACCAGTTACGTTAAATAAACGACCATTAATACCAGGTCCAACAGGCATAGAAATTGCTTTGCCAGTATCAATTACTGCCATTCCTCTTACTAACCCTTCCGTTCCGTCCATTGCAATGGTACGTACACTGTCTTCACCAAGGTGAAGTTGTACTTCTAGTACTAATTTATCACCATTTTCTCTGGTAATTTCTAAGGCATTGTAAATTTCAGGCAATGTATTTTCGTCCGGAAAATGAACGTCTACAACTGCACCAATAATCTGTTTAATCTTCCCTTTTGTGGCCATATCAGGAGGTATAATTAAGGTTTATAATGAACCAGACCAAAAAGGTCCTTGATTTGGCGGCAAAGGTAAGGGGATGGAGCTAAAAAATGAAGGCTAACCTTACCTTTTTTTTCTAAATAACGAAAACAAAGACTGCGCAATGGGAATAAATTTCATCAAATTCCATATCCCCGCTACAGATGTTTGATTAATAATGGCTGGCAAAATAGCTCCAGAAGCCGATTTAAAGAGTTCCGTAGGAAGCTGATGTACCCTATTAACAATGGATTTTTCTTGTAAATCAATCCTTTCTTTCAATAAATCTATGGCCAATTGGAGTGATTCATGAGATTGAATATTGGGTAATTGATGCTTATTCATCTTTATTAAATAAAATTTGAATAATACTGTTAGATACAGCGTTTCCGATCTTTTTTCTATTCCAATAAACCAGTAGAAAAAAAAGTAAATAAATAACCACTACAATACCATATCCTATATATAAACTTCCAGTTAAATCTGCGAAAAAGTATCCACCCATTATACTAAGAAAAAACAGCAAGCAAAACCCCAACAGTCCAAGCGCCATCGCAACAACCAGTTTGGCAACTAGGCGTGAACTTGTACTGGTTACTTGCATTTTTATTAATAGCGCCCTATTCTCCAGGTAATTTTCTATTTCCTTCTTTGTTTCGCTAAAAAATTGATTTGATTCGGACATTTTATACTGTTTGTGTGTCACCTAATTTTTGTTCGAGCTCTGTTACCAAATTTCTAGCCTTACTCAACATATCTTGCATAGATTCATCTACTTTATCTATACCAGCATCAATATCAGATTTTAAGGAAGCTGCATCTAATTGAATATCGCTTAATAATTGCTTCCCTTTTTCGCTATTCAAGTACAAAGCCAATGCAGTTCCAGCCAAAGCGCCCAATAATAATCCTGCGATGAATTTATGGTTGTCGTTCATTATCAATACATTTACAACAAGTTACAACAATGCTTCAAGACAATAAAATAAACCGCTACTTTTTTCTTGCATTCATACTATTAATTGGTACTTTTCTACTATATAGTTTGTCGGCATTTACCACTGCATTCTTGGCCTCCATCATGTTTTATGTATTGAGTAAGCAGCCAGTAAATTGGTTGATTAAGAAAAAAAAATGGAACAAAAGTGCTGCTGCTACCTTAGTAATTATTATTTCGTTTTTTATTATTTTATTACCCATCTCCTTAATGGTGGCCATGTTGTATAAAAAAGCATTGACTGTATCGCAAAACACCAATCAATTAATCGAGCCATTAAAAAATTTAGACTTACAACTCAGGGATCAATTTCATTTTACTATACTATCAGAAAAAAATTTAAGTCAAATTGAATCGCTTCTGACTGATTTTTTATCTTCTTTATTAAACCAAGGATTAAATTTATTGAGCTCTATTGCCATGATGTATTTCTTTTTATACTTCATGATTACAAATATCAATCGGATGGAAGCTGCTATTCTATTATACCTTCCATTTAAAAGAGAAAAGATTGCCATTTTTGGCAATGAACTTAAAGCCCAAACAATAAGCAATGCGTTAGGTGTTCCAATGATTGCAGTAACTCAAGGGATTTTTGCATATGTTGCTTTCTTATTTACTGGAGTTCATGAATCGGGTTTCTGGGCAGTGCTAACAGGCTTTGCATCCATAATTCCTATTGTTGGTACTGGATTAATTTGGGTTCCTGTTGCAATATATCAATTAGCCAATGGTCATACTTGGCAAGGAATAACAATAATAGTTTGGGGCTTTTTATTTTTAGGCACTGTAGATAATATAATTCGATTTGTATTAGCCAAAAAGATGGCAGATGTGCATCCAATTGTAACTGTATTAGGGGTTATTATGGGGCTGAAATATTTTGGTATTACAGGATTGATTTTTGGCCCATTAATTATTTCATATTTTATTATTTTATTGAAAATATATTATACAGAATACCAAAAATCATTACCACCGCTTAAGAAAAGTTCTCCTGTAAAATCTACTTTTAAATTACCTTTTTTTAAATAATTATTTTTTAAAGTATAATCCAATAATAGCTAACATAGTTATTACGAAAATACTAAAGACCCATCTGATTATATCTGATTTAGTTTCAGCAACCTTAGTTTCTAATCTGCCTTCGGTTTTAGCTAGATCCTCTTTGGTTGATGCTATCATGGAGCTTAACTTTCCATCAAGCTTAACTATGTCGTCTTTGGTTGCTGCTATCATGGAGCTTAACTTTCCATCAAGCTTAACTATATCGTCTTTGGTTGCTGCAATCATGGTGCTTAACTTTCCATCAAGCTTAACTATGTCGTCTTTGGTTGCTGCAATCATGGAGCTCAACTTTCCATCAAGCTTAACTATATCGTCTTTGGTTGCTGCAATCATGGAGCTTAATCGTCCTTCGGATTTAACTAAATCATCTTTAGTTGCTGCTATTTTTAATCCTAATTTGTCTTCTGCTTTAGCTAAGTCTTCCTTGGTAACCAATGATTGATATGCAATTTCATTTTTTTCTGTGATTTTCTCATCTACATATGTTACAAGAGCCTCTGCTTCCTTATCTCCCATTTTATGTTTTAGGAGTTGAAATAATTGTATTTCAGAAATGGTTAACATCATTCGTAAATTAAAACAATTTTCCAAAAAAATAAACAAGTATAAATACCTGATTTTTTAATCATTTCACGCAGTCAGTTTAAGTCGATATTTAATTAGCCAATAATTTATAAAATACAGCAGCAGCAATAGCTCCAGCCATTGGCCCAAACACTGGAACCCAACTGTATTGCCAATCACTACTTCCTTTATGTTTGATAGGTAAAATACTATGCATAATTCTAGGACCGAAATCTCTAACAGGATTTAATGCATAACCGGTTGGACCACCTAAACCTAAACCAACACCCAACACAACTAATGCAACAGGTAATGCATCGAGTGATCCTAAACTATTGGAAGATTTGGTTATAAATAAAATAGTTAGCATAAAAATAAAAGTTGCAAAAAACTCAGAAGTGAAATTGTGTTGCGCATTGCGAATAGATGGTGCAGTACTAAAAACAGCTAACTGAGTTGCTGCATCATTTGTTTCATCGAAATGTTGTCGGTAAATAATCCAAACCAAAAAAGCCCCAATCATAGAACCAATTAACTGTGCCAAAATATAGCCAGGAACCAACACCCAATCAAATTTCCCAATTACAGCCAACCCCACTGTAACTGCAGGATTTAAATGAGCACCACTCACATTTGCGGAGGCAAGTACTCCAACAAAAACAGCCATAGCCCAACCTAATGTAATGGCAATTAAGCCGCCATTATTTCCTTTTGTTTTGTGCAAAATCACATTTGCAACAACACCATTTCCAATAGTAATCAACAGCGCTGTTCCGAGCATTTCTGCCATATAAATATTCATAGTTTCATTTTATTGATTCAAGAATTCTCTAATTTACGATAGTAAATATTGTTGTGCAAGTGTTTTAAAGGAATGTTTTTGTGATTCTATCCAAATGGTATCCTTTTTTAATTCAATAGCCATTAACTCAGCTATATTATCGCAAATTTCAATTGCTGCATTTGCATCTAAAAAAAGTAACCGAATTCGTCGAGCTAAAAAATCTTCAACAGTGATGGCCATTTCATATCTAACGGCATAAATTAAATCTACTTTTGTAAAATTATATTGAGGGTGAAGTAATTCAGCTAATAGAGGGGAATGAAGAATCATTTCTTTGATTATACATTGCTTTTCCTGCTCATTGCCAATAGCAAGATTTTGTGTAAAACATTCTTTCTTTCTTCCTTGTTCAGAAATGAAAATGGCATTATCCACTGCATCTTGACCCATTTTTCTATAGGTTGTCCATTTGCCACCTGTTATAGTAACCAACCTGCTAGGAGCAACAACTAAAGTATGGTCGCGAGATAGTAACGCTGTAGAGCCAATATTAGTAGCTTTTACAAGAGGTCGTAGCCCCACAAAAACACTTTTTACATCATTACGAGTAATAGAAGCATTGGTATATCTATTAAAATGTTCGAGTATAAATTCAACTTCTTCAGCAAGTGGCTTAGGTTCTATATCAATAATATTTATTGGAGTATCTGTAGTACCTACTACAATTTTATTTTGCCAAGGAACTGCAAATAATACACGGCCATCATCGGTTTTAGGAATCATCATGGCATGAGTTCCTTTAAAGAAAACTGGATCCAATACCAGGTGAATTCCTTGAGAGGGAGTAACTAATACATCATTAGTTGGTTCATTCATATTTAAAATAGCATCAGTAAAAACACCAGTAGCATTAATCACAGATTTTGTTTGTACAATATATTTGTCTTTGCTAATTGTGTTTTCCATTTCTACACCTATAATAATTTTCTTTTCTTTAATAAAACCTATTGCTTTGGCATAATTTAATATTACTGCTCCATGTTTAGCGGCAGTTACAGCTAAAGAAATACATAAAACACTATCATTGAATTGGCCATCGTAGTATAGAATTCCGCCTACTAATTTTTTGTGGTTAATAGATGGTAGGTATTGTATTGTTTCCTTTTTATTGAGAATGATCGTTTTTCCTAAACTCAATTTACCAGCCAATACATCATACACTTTCAAACCAATACTATAATAAATTTTCTCCCACCAACTAAAAACAGGCACAATAAATGGTTGAACAGAAGTGAGCTGTGGTGCATTTTTTAACAACCATCCTCTTTCGCGCAATGCTTCTCTTACCAATTTAATATTTCCTTGTGCTAAATACCTAACACCACCGTGAACTAGTTTAGTTGATCTGCTCGAAGTGCCTTTTCCAAAATCGTATTGCTCAATTAATAGTGTGCGATAACCTCGCGATGCCGCATCAACAGCAGCACCTAGCCCCGTTGCACCGCCCCCAATAATTACTATATCAAAATCTGGCCGCTCTTTTAATTGAGCTAGCATATCATCTCTGTTCATTCAATAACAATGTTTAAAATAATTCTAAAGGATCTATCTGCAAAAAATCGTTTACTGAGATTCCATTATCACCAACCAATAACATTTTTTTAATTGGATATAAATTGTTCATTGATTTCATTCCATTTAATTTTGTTCCAAAGGAACTTTTTACTTCTATTGCAATTAATTCGCCATTTTTTTCCAATATAAAATCAACTTCTTCATTTTTTTCTCGCCAATAGAATAAATTCATCCTTTCATTTAAAGTAGCATTTAATAAATGTGTTCCAATAGTAGATTCTACAACTCTTCCCCAATATGCAGGATCAGCTTTTACCTCTTGTATACTTTTATTTAATTGTGCACTAATTAAAGCTGTATTATGAATTTGAAATTTAGGACTTGAAGATCTTTTACGAATAATATCACCAGCATATTTTTCAATCCCGCTTAATAACCCAGCATTATGTAATAATTGAAGATAGTGGCTCAATGTTGTTGTGTTGCCCGCATCTTGTAATTGACCAATCATTTTGGTGTACGACAAAATTTGTCCGGAATACAAACAACCCAACTCGAATAATTTTTTAAGCAAAGCTGGCTTATCAATTCTTGTAAGCATCAATATATCTTTCGAAATACTTGTTTCAATTAATGAGTGAAGCAAATAATCTTTCCACCTATTTTCATCTGCTATTAATGGAACGCTACCAGGATAACCCCCAAACCAACAAAAATCATCTGCAGAAAAACCAAATGCTGTTTGCATTTCCACAAAACTCCAATGCCCCATATAAATGGTTTCAAATCTACCTGCTAATGATTCAGTTAAACCCTTTTGTATAAGTAATCTCGAAGATCCTAATAAAACTAATTTAATGTTCCTTTTTTCTCTTGTATCTGCATCCCAAAATAATTTAACCGTTTCGCTCCATTGATCAATTTTTTGAATTTCGTCAATTATTAAAATAAATTCACCCATATTTTCTTGAACCATTTTTAACCTTGCCGTTTCCCATTGTTGTTGTAACCAAATGGCACTTCCCATTGAAACAGCATCGGCTGAAACCATTAAGTAAGGAATTTTTAAATTGGCAGTAATTTGATTCACCAATGTGGTTTTCCCCACCTGTCGGGGCCCCGTAATCACTTGAATAAATCTTCTTGGTTCATTCAACCTCTTCTTAAGTACTTGTAAATGAGGACGTTGAAACATAATTATTTTTTTACTCAGTATAGTGAGTAAAATTACTCATTATAGTAAACAATACAAAAAAGAAATTAAATTGATTATTAATAACTCATTGCAGCTCCTACAGCTTTAGCCCAACCAGCAGCCAATTGTTGCTTATGATCCATACTCATTGCTGGAGTAAATGTTCTTTCCTTTTGCCATAAATCTTGAATTTCATTGGTGTCCGACCAATATCCGACAGCTAATCCAGCTAAATACGCTGCACCTAAAGCGGTGGTTTCAACCGTAGTGGGTCTGATCACATTGGTTTGTAATAAATCACTTTGAAATTGCATCAATAAATTATTGGCCGTTGCGCCTCCATCAACGCGTAATTCTTTAATAGAAATTCCGGAGTCGGCCTCCATTGCTTTCAACAAATCCATCGTTTGATATGCAATACTTTCTAAAGCAGCTCGAGCAATATGAGCCCTATTAGTGCCCCGAGTGATTCCCACAATTGTTCCTCTTGCATGTTGGTTCCAATAGGGTGCACCTAATCCTGCAAAAGCTGGCACTATATATACACCATCTGTTGTTTCTACTGATGTAGCAAGGCTTTCTATTTCAGCTGCGCTTCTAATAATTTTTAATCCATCTCTTAACCATTGCACAACAGCACCCGCAATAAACACCGACCCTTCTAATGCATACTGAGTTTCTCCATTAATTTGCCAAGCGACTGTAGTTAATAAATGATTGCTTGATTGTACTGGTTTTGTGCCCGTATTCATCAACATAAAACATCCAGTACCATACGTATTTTTAACCATGCCAGGATGGGTACATTGTTGCCCAAATAAGGCAGCCTGTTGATCTCCGGCCATACCAGCAATAGGAATAGCATGTGCTGCTAAAACATTTTGGGTATGTCCATACACTTCACTGCTACTTTTTACTTGGGGTAAAACAGATGCAGGAATATTAAACAATGCTAAGAGTTCTTTATCCCATTCGAACGTATGAATATTAAACAACATTGTTCGGGATGCATTTGAAACATCTGTAGCATGTACCAATCCATTGGTAAGCTTCCACAATAACCAACTATCAATTGTGCCAAAAAGCAAATCTCCATTTGATAATTTCTGACTGGCTCCATCCACATTTTCTAAAATCCATTTCAATTTTGTAGCTGAAAAATAAGCATCAATAATGAGCCCAGTTTTTTGTTGAATCATCGCTGCATGACCTTTGCTTTTTAATTCATCGCAGTAATCTGCAGTTCGCCTGTCTTGCCAAACTATTGCATTATAAATGGGTGTTCCTGTGGTTTTATCCCATACAACTGTTGTTTCTCTTTGATTGGTAATTCCAATGGCTGCAATTTCTTTTACGCCCAATCCTGCTTTTGAAATTGCTTCTGCAGCTACGCCAATTTGGGTACTCCATATTTCATTGGCATCATGTTCTACCCAACCTGGTTGAGGAAAAATTTGCGCAAATTCTTTTTGAGCAGCTGAAATGATTAAGCCTTTTTTATCGAATATAATTGCGCGGCTACTGGTAGTACCTTGATCGAAGGATAAGATGAATTGTTGCATGGATGTGGTTTGCAACAAATTACGCTTTATTCATGCAAATAAAAAATTAGTCTACATCCAAATTGCTGAAGATTTTCTTATAATAGACTTTTTAAGTGATGGGATTAAAAAATTAGTCTGCATCCAAATTGCTTGTGTTTTTCTTTTCATTTAAATATAAGTGAAGGGATTAAAAAATTAGTCTACATCCAAATTGCTTCGCAATTTGTCTAAAGGCCTAATTTTTTAATCCCTCCACTTTTTCTAATTCTTATCGGAAATTCAAAGCTCGCAATTCGTCTAAATGTCTAATTTTTTAATCCCTTCACTTTTCTTATTCTTTTCCAAAATTCAAACTGATCAATTTGTCTAAAGACACAGATTTTTACCACATATTTAAATATGTTAGCCTCTAATTTACCCTCCTATAAATAACAGATACTCTGAAAAATTGATGAACTAGAAAATAATCAAATGCAAAAAACAGGCCTTTAGACAAATTGTGAAACAATTTGGATGCAGACTGAATTTTGCATTTGTAAGTTGATAAATTTCAACAAATATCTATCGGCTTTTAAGCCAAGATTTTGGATTTTGAGGAACGTTTTTATCATTCATTATCATAAAAACAATAGCGCCTTCACCATCAATAGAAGAACCTGATTTTCCTAAGATAGAACCTGCTTTAACCGACTGATCACGTGTTACATTTAGTGAAGATAAATTATTATATCCTGTAAAATATTTACCATGTTTTACAATTACTATCAATTCACCTGCAACTTCAGCAGCATAAACTACTTCTCCATCAGCAACACAACGCACATTGGTTCCAACCGGAACGGAAATTTCTATACCATCCGATTTCTGCGCAAGCTTAGTTCCTTCCATATTGGTTACTCCAAAATCGATGGTGATAATTCCATTGGAAACCGGCCAAGGTAATCGGCCTCGATTATTTTCAAAATTCAAAGACATTTCCATGCCTTCAGGCGTAGACTCTAAAGTAGAATAAGTTCTGTCTTTAGCAACTGAAGTTATTCCTGTAGGAGACTCATTATCATTGGCTTTTTTAATGGGCTTAGCAGTAGTATTATTCTTAGTAACAACATCATTTGCCTTTGCAGCAGTAGCAGCTTTTTTCTGATCGTCTAATGCTTTTAATCGCTTGGCTTCATCTCTTTTTCTTGCTTCTTCAATCTCTCTTCTAATAACTGCATTAACTGCCAACAATACTTTCTGTCGCTGCTTTTCACGCTCTTTTATTTGTGCACTCAACTCTTTTTCTTTCCCTTTAAGTTGAGCCACAACCACGTCTTGTTCTTTTTTATCATCCTGCAAAACCGATAGTTGTTTGCTTTGTAATTGCAATGTACTTATACGCTCTTTTTTATTGATACCTAAAGTACTTACTTTATCAGTAAGCAACTGTTCCGATTTAGCTATTGTATTGGCTTGTGTTTCTCTATTTTGGCGATAGCTTTTTAAATAAGTAATTCTTTTAACTGCATCATTAAAACTACCTGCAGAAAATAAGAAATTTAAATACTCGTAACTACTTCTGTTTTTGTAAGCGAAAACAATACTTTTTGCATATTTTAGCTTTAAAGTATCTAACTCTTTTTTCAAACGATAAATATCCCTTTCATTTAAATAAATAGTTTCATCTAATTGTTTTACTTCTCTATTAATATCATTTACCAAATCTTGCCTTGCATTGATTTTCTTTTTAATGATTGCCAATTGCTTAAGAGAAATTTTTTTGTTACTTGTGGTTTCGGCGGATTGACGCGTTAAATCTTCCAATTCTCTTTCAATCTCCTGCTTTCGTTTTTGCAATTCCTCTCTTGTTTGGGCAAAAACAGATTGCCCTATAAAAAAAAACATAAAAAACAAGAGGCTGAACTTTTTAAACATTTGCTTTTTGCGGTTAAGATGTATGTGTAAATAACGAATGATTAGCCACTAAATTACTTTAGCTTATAGTTTTTTGGCACTTCAAAGGTATATTTTAACGGTTCGTTTAGGGAGTATTCCTTAAAATCGAGGTTGATATCTAGTTTTGACTTCTCTGCAACCACAATATTGCGATATGTAGAGAAACGATAGGGGCCTAAATTAACATAGTTATTAAAGCTAATATCACAGGTTCTATTGCGTTGAAAATCTACATCATCCAATTTACTATGGGCTATAGATAAATCTGCATTGGATAATGTAAGTAAATGTTTAAAAATACCTCCTATCATAAAAACTGATAGTTGCTCATTGCCCTCTCTGTAAGAAACAATATTATTATCTAAAAATACTGGATTGCCGATCAATATATCTTGAAATGTAAAAAAATCAAAAGGAATTTCTGTTGCTTCCTGAAGGAAATCAATAGACCTTCTCTGCACATATTTCTCTCCTACTTTCTTTACTAAAACCACCGAATCTTTATTGATTTTAACTTGAAGTCCTTCCGCAGAAATACCTAAAAAAGATCCTTTAATTCGTATATAAATTATACTGTCTTTAATCATACTTAAATACCCTGTATAGCTATCGCTGTTATTGGCACTTTCATAATCTACTTTTATTTTTGCATTAAAAGTTTTAAAATCAATTTTCGATTTGATTACTTTATTCATGATGCTTTTTACAATTGCAGCAGAATCTACTTTTGGCGTTTCATCAATCATTACCGTTTGACTGGTGTCTTTTTTATTGATCGCTTCTTGAATTCCGGAAACTTTCTTAACTGTTTTGCAGGAAGCAAGAATGGCTATTAAGAAAAATATTTGAACTAATTTTTTCATTTTCATTAAATTAAACTGCCCCAAATATTTAAAAATTCAGCTACCTAAAAATGGCGTTTTTTTTAAGATAGTAGAAAATTCGTCTGCTGAAAAATTGCAGAATTTTCTCTCGAAAATTCAAATCACACAATTTTTCAAAGGACTCATTTTCTACTATCATTAATTAATCTCATAATTC
>JANOQC010000105.1:0-24446 GCA_031422175.1 Sphingobacteriia bacterium
ACATATTCTTTTCGGGTTAGGAACCCGAAATTCAATGCTGTTTTTATATTTATATACTCAAACTCCGCAGCAATTTCTTCAATCTGCTGAAGCTTACCCGTTGTGAATAAACCCACATTAATCATATTATTCAAGACACAAACAGGCATATTCCAAGGGTAATTTTAGAGCCGATTAAAAGTTTTCCTGAGACTTCTTCACTCGCTTCCTTACAAAAACAAATGCAGCAATCACCAATAACAATGCAGCAATTAATATGAAGTATCGATAATTATTCCAGAAAATAGCCAAATAGTTTTTATCACCCCTATAAGTTACAACTCCCGAATTCTCTGGAACCTTAAAGAAAAAATTACTTCTTCCTTTACTACTCGCAAAACACACATTACTTTCAATAGCAGAATACTGTGATCCAAAACTTTTAATTACCCCTTCAAATGCATCACTTACCACTGTGTCTTGCAATGAAGTAATCATCATTAAAGTAGAAGCTTGGTACCTAAATATTTGGGCTACCCCACTATTGGAGAAGTCATTAATAGAGAAAGTGGTCTGACCACTCATATTTTTATACAATTGAAAATCTCTATTGAACTGAACAGGCATATCGCTGGTAAAGTTTTTAACAAAAGGGTCATTGCGGTGTACCAATAGAATTGCATTATAATCTTTCAAATCTGCTACCGATGCTTTTTCAGTAGTGATCATTTCAGGTATATTCATTCGATTTCCTACAACGGTAGTGGTATTCAATTGGTAAATTAATTCTCCCATCGATGAAGCCAAGTATGGCATTATAGAAGGAGAAACAATGAACTTCAATGGTTTTTTTCTGAACTCCCCAGGATAATTAAAGAAATTATAAAACTCATTTTGTTTTTCACCTGAGAAAACCAAATTAGAGGTTTTGGTATCGATAAATGCATAGAAATTGGCAAATCCTGCTTTACAAATATTTCCTTGAGGATGAAACCTAAACTCTACAACGAGGGAATTATTTTTAGTTAGTAAATAAGGTTTTAATTCAACATCACCTGCAAAACTAGTTTTGTCGTGTAAATCGGCACTATATACCAAATTGTCATTTAAATATACATTTACATAACCCCTATCTTCTTCTTTCAATAAAGTAATCATGGCTTCCAAATGAAAAGTCAATTTCTTTGGAATGGCATTATAGTCCGCTAAAGAAAAAGCGTAATTGGTTTTCAATGCGCCCACACCTTCCATCAATTTAGGAGTACCACCTAAATCTTCTAAAGAAAATACTACGGGTAGTGGGTTGGCCACAAAGTAATTTGGTGGTCCGTTTTCAATAACCATTCTATAAGAAAAAGAAGCGTTTAAAATTTTATAATTGGTTAAAGTATTGATGGCTTTTTTATACCCATCAGCGTCTTTACCAGTAACAACCATTACAAAACGATTGTCACCCCATGGCTGAACATTATAAATACATCCCTGACCAGGCTTTAAATCAGGAAGAAATGGCTTAAGAAAATTGGGAAGCTTGCTATACACACCTGTAACAATGGTATTACTCATTGTATCTGCTTCGGAATAATTGTTGGTATACAACTCTTTCAATACTTCTTTCTGCTTTAATAAAGCAAATAAAACGCCACCACTTACTAAATCATCCAAATCACTATTTACAGGTGTTGATATTCTGTCATAGAGTAAAATAGTTTCCTTCAGACTTTGGAAATAGGTAATTTTTTCTTGTTTTTTAACTTCCAAATAAGTAGAATTTCTAACAGTCATCCATACCGCAGGATTGTCTACGTCTTTACAATACTCATCGGTCATACACATTCTTGCATCTACCCTTAACTTGATGAATCTGCCATCTGGTTGTACAAATCTTTTATTTAATTGGATGGTAATAGTCATGATAGAATCTATACCATTAGAATTGATTCTAGAAGTATAAACTGGCTCATCTCTCAGAGAAACGGTAACAGCAGAGAGATCTTTATTAAGTACTTGAGAAGGTTTAACCTTCAATACCAAAAGCATATTATTAACATCATCCTTGGGATTCAACTTAAGGAAAAAATTTAACGCCCCAGCAATACCTCGGATAGACTCATTGCGATATCCCATGTCTTCCATTGTTCGGATTTCCCCTTCAACACTTTGAACGGCTTGACCGAATATACCCTGCAAAATGAGGGTACATACAACTAATAGTGATAATCTAGTTTTCATAAGGTAGTATTTAGAACTAAGCGAGTTTGAATTTCAATTTAAAATAATTGCCAACAGTCGAATCACTCTCATACGATAAAACACCCGCCATATCAACAGTTAGTTTTTCTGCAACCGAAAATCCCATACCGGATTGTGTTACAGCAAATTCTGATTGATTTGGTGAATTCAACCTGTTAAAATACTCATCCAATCTTTCCTTTCCAATTGGTGTGCCTTTATTGATTATCTCTATAATACACATTCCTTCGTAGTCTGCTGCATGAATACTTAACACAGATCCTTTCTGTATAAACCTAATAACGTTAGAAAGTAGCTTAAATAATATGTGACGGAGAAATATTTTATCCAGATTTACAATGATTTCACCTGGAGATAAATGAACTTGTATGGTAACCTGTTTGATGCTGGCAGCATCAACTAAGGCGATTGCCGCTTTTTCCACTTCTGGAATGATGTCAAACTGCTCAAATCGATATTCAATTTTACCAGTATCAGCCTCAGCAGATTCTGATAATTTTTGAGAAAGGTAATGCAACTTCTCATTACCCATAGTGATATAACTCAGAATTTCTTTTTGATCCGTAGTTAAATTGCTTGATTTACGATTTATCAGGTCGATTGAAATTTGATTGGAGCCGATGAAATTCTTTAAATCATGAATCATGATATTGAGGGTATTTTGGCGATAATCGCTCAATTCCTTCAATCTTCTGTTGGCTTCTTCGATGATATGATGTTGGTCATTGATTTTTTCATTTTGCTCCAACATTCTTCGGTTTGATTCTTCAATAATCAAATTTTTCTCGGTTTCCCGTTTGATAATTTGATAACGATTATAAGCAATTATGCAAGAGAATGCAGAAACCAAGAAATACACTCCACCTCCATTGGTAATTAATGAGTTGTACCCGTTTGTACGATTGTTTAAAGCATACAGAACAACTATAATGGTATAAGAAATAGCACAATGCATTTGCGCATAAATGGGGCGCCAAAACACAGTAGTATTTAATAAGAGCATTAGTATTGTAGTAAGGAGAAAATAGGGCAACGCATTTGGTATCGGAATAACCCCACATATTAATGACATCATGATTACATTGGTGCCAATTACAAGATTGAGTATCAATTCGTAGGTCCAACGTTTCTTAGTTCCCATCCTATAAACAAAGTAGGATATTAAAAAAGCAATCACCCTTAACATCATTAAAAATGTCCAACGATCATTAAGGAAGAGTAAATCTAATACTACAAATAGGGGAAGAGAAAACAATAGCGACCAAACTGCAACATTGGAATAATAAGCTCCCCGTTTATTCAATTCGGTAGTAAGCCTATCTCGGTCTATATTTACATAAGGAATCTTATGATAATCTATCATATATACAAATATGCAACAGACAATTGATTATTCGATAAAATTAAATACAAGTAAAATAGCAAAACGGCTTTTTTTCACCATGTTATTGACATTTGTTAGTTTCTTTTTACCAGTTTATGGAGCTAAAAGAACTGATATAAATAAAATTAAGTCTACTTTATCTAAAGGAGTAAATATTTCCTTTTTAGAGCAATATTGGATTGCACCAGATGTACTTTTTCAAACTAGCTTAGAACCGAAGTTAAAAGAGATAGCAAAAGCTGGATTTAAAACCATCAGACTACCTGTAGCTTTTGATCATTTTATGCCTGACAATTATGCTGCTTTGGATATCGGAATTATAAGAAAACTACAATTGATTTATACTTCATGCGAAGCATTGAAAATGAAATTGATTGTAGTATATCATTATGGTAAGCTAACCAATGAAAATATATATTCAGAAAACGACCGAATTATTAGAATTTGGAAACAAGTAATTAAATCTATGCGAGATGATTCTGCAGATAATTTATTTTTTGAATTGTACAATGAACCTACTACAGATATGGATGTTTGGAAATCTTCTGCAAATACGTTAGTCAGAGAATTAAGAAAAGAAGATCCTAATCGAATTTTTATACTAGGGGGGGCTAATTATAATGGAATAAATGAATTACTTCATATGGGAAAACTGGATGTTGATGATGGTAAGATATTATACACTTTCCATTTTTATGAACCCTATATTTTTTCTCATCAAGGAGCAGACTGGACACCAGAGAAAACATTTATTACAGGTTTCCCCTACCCATACAAGGAAAGGAAAATGCCCCGTTTATACAATGCCCCTTCCGATTCTCAACTCTATAAAGACTATTTCCGATATCCCAAAGAAGCTACTTACGCATATTTATATGAAAGAATCAAAGCAATTAGCAAGGAAGCTGAAAGGATAAATTTACCGCTTATATGCACAGAAACGGGGGTAATCAAATTTGCTGATAAAAAATCTAGATCTGCTTACCTTAGAGATATTACTAGCATCATGAAGGAATTTAATATACCAATTGTGCTTTGGGATTATGATGATAAATTTTCTATAAAAAAAGGAAATAATATAATCCGATCGCTTCGAAATTGGATAAAAGATTAATAGTGCGTTTAAAATAAATTTATGGAAACAATATTATCTATTGATGGAATTAGCAAATCTTACAAAGACATAAAGGCTTTAAAGAATTTATCATTAACAATTCCAAAGGGATCTGTGTTTGGAATTCTTGGACCAAATGGAAGTGGCAAAACTACCATGATGAGCATTGTATTAGATATTTTGAAAGCAGATAGTGGCAGCTACAGTTGGTTTGAAGCTCCCAATTCGCCCATTGAAAGAAAAAGAATTGGATCACTTTTAGAAACTCCTAATTTTTATCATTATTTGTCAGCTGTTGATAACTTAAAAATTACACAAGCCATTAGTGGAAGAGGTACTCTTGCAGATATTGATGAAGTATTAGAAATTGTGAAATTAACCGAAAGAAAAAAAAGTAAATTCAGTGCATACAGCTTAGGTATGAAGCAAAGACTTGCCATCGGTGCAGCTTTGTTGGGCAATCCTGAAGTATTGCTCTTAGATGAACCTACTAATGGATTGGATCCAGTAGGTATTGCTGAAATAAGAGATCTAATAAAAGCATTGGCTCAAAAGGGTATCACAATAATTATTGCCAGTCATTTGTTAGATGAAGTAGAAAAGATATGTTCGCATGTAGCTATTTTAAAAAGAGGAACCCTCCTTACCTCTGGGCCCGTAGATGAAGTGTTATCCAATGAAGACATTGTAGAAATTGCCGCATTTAATATGGCTCAATTAAAAAAATGTATTGTAGAAATGGGTGGCTATACTTCCATTAAAGAAGAAAACGAAAGATTACAAATTCATTATCCTATTGGCACTTCAAATATGGAGATGATCAATAGCCATTGTTTTGAAAATGGAATCACTTTACAAATGCTGTTAAGGAAGAAGAAAAGTTTAGAATCAAAATTCTTTGAACTCACAAACGACTAATATATATTTTAATGAAAAACTTAGTAAATATAGAGTGGCTAAAAATAAAAAAATATCCTGCTTTTTGGTGGATGTTAGTGATAGTGATGTTAACATATCCTGGAATTAATAGCATGGTTTATTATGGATATAAAGAGGTAATAAGTGGCAAAGACATGGTTAATCAAGTTGCAAAAATGGTTTTGGGAAATCCATTTGCATTTCCAGAAACTTGGCATTCGGTAGCTTATTTATCTTCCTTTTTTGTATTACTTCCTTCCATATTGGTAATCATGCTAGTAACCAACGAATACAATTATAAAACTCATCGTCAGAATATTATTGATGGCTGGAGTAGAACTGAATATATTACTAGTAAATTAGTTGATGTTATTATTATCTCTTTAATAGTAACATTGGTTTATATTGTTGTTGCCATTGGATTTGGTATTTATGCTGATAGTATCGGTTGGATCAGATGGGCAGAACAATTAGAATATATTCCATTATTTTTCTTACAAACGTTTGCTCAATTGTCGATTGCTTTTTTATTGGGGTATTTAGTAAAAAAAGCCTTTATTGCATTGGGTATATTTCTCTTCTACTATATAATTCTTGAAAATATAGTCGTTGGCCTTTTAAAATGGAAAAAAATACCGCTAGACCGATTTTTACCAATTCGAATGTCCAATAATTTATTGGTTAAACCTTCTTTACAAAGAACTTTTGGAGCAGCTGCTAAAGCCGATTATGAATTACAATTGAGCTTAGTTCCACAACAAGTTATATTAACAATATTGTTTACTGCTATCATTTGGTTGCTTTGCTATAGAATTCACAAGAAAAGAGATATTGTATAATTAGTTATTTTACTAGTGCATCAAAGGCTTTATCGATATCTGGGTAATGAAATTGAAAACCCGATTCTTCTATTTTTTTAGCAGAAACAGTGGTGCTCTTTAATACCTCAACACTCATTTCACCCAACATGACTTTAAGTACAAAAGCAGGAACATACACTTTTATAAAAAAATTGCCGCAAATCTTTCTCGCTAAGGTGAGTGTAAGTGTTTCATTGTCTACCGGATTTGGTGCAACAGCATTATACACCCCACTCATCATTTGATTTTCAATAGCATAGATATATTGATTGCATAAGTCATCTATATGAATCCAACTGATCATTTGTTTTCCATTCCCAAGAATTGCAGCAGTTTTAAACAACAGCGGTTTTTTAAATTCAACCAATGCACCACCTTCATTACTTAACACAATTCCTGTTCTTAAAATAACCAAACGTTTACCTAATTGAGTTACTGGTTGAATACGCTCTTCCCAAATCTTACACGTATTTCCCAAAAAATCATTGTAAGGCATATCCTTTTCTTTAAATACTTGATGGGCTTGATTCATTTCGTCTGGTCCATACCATCCAATAGCGGAAGCGCTAATTAAACTGGTGATAGTATTCGGTATATTTTTTAAAGCAGTAACAATTAATTCACTAGATATTGTTCTACTATCAGCTATCTCTTTTTTCCTTTGATCGGACCAACGTTTATCTGCTACTCCAGCACCTGCAAGATGCACTATATAATCTGCCGAACTAATTGCATTTGGATCTATATAGTTTTTTGAAAGATCCCATTTAAAAAAATTAACCTTTCCTTTTTTTTGATGCAGTTCTTTTATAGGTAAATTAGCGGCTTGCTCATTTCTCGAAAGAATATTTACATTGTAGCCTTTTAGCAACAGCAGTTCTGTAAGTCTTCTCCCAACTGTTCCTGTTCCCCCTGTTATTAGTACGGTTGGCATATTATTTTTTTATATTAACAAGGTAGAACTTAAAAAGTTGAATAAAAAAACCTTCCTGAAAAATCAGGAAGGTTACAACTAAAATCACAATTAATACACATCTATAGAGACTGGGTTAGTCCGGTTTCTTACCATCAAAGAACTTATTGATAGAAGATATTTGAGTTTGATCGTTTTCATCTTTACCAACAGTATACTTGCTATAAAAATTTTCAACTGATGTTAGCGTATTACCAAATAATTCCATATTTCTCCTTATATATGCTGGAACAGCGTCAAATTCACCACTTGTATCAGTAGAATTATTCATGTTGAAAGATAAATTTCTCAACTTTTGAATTCTTTCAGCTGCTCTTCTCTTTTGTTCTTCTACATCATCCATAAATCCGTCATCGGTATAGGCAGATTGCTCTGGAACTGCCGCTTGCGTTTTTTGCATCATCTCATCTGATTTTTCAACCAGTTGCATTTCGAATACATTTTCATCAACAACTATTGCAGCAGTTGGAACAAGTTCAATTGTAGAACTTGACACTGGAATATCAACTTGGCTAGGTGCAATTACGGTTACTGAAACTGGTTCGATTGAAGTTTCTTCCGCATAAATATTAAATGGCTTACTCATTAATCCTGCAGGAAGTGCAACAGTGGGTTGATCGTTGATTTGAAAATTTAAATGCGCTTCAATTAATTCTTCTACAATATTATTATCAATAATTTCAAAGGAAACTTCAGCAGGTAGTTCTGAAACTGGTTCAGTAATTTCAGTATTAAATTCAGATTGTAATACCAAAGATTCTCTTTCTTCAATTTGATGATTGATGATCTCTTCGATTGAAGCAAGTTCCATCAAAGGTGTCTGCATAGTAGGTGTTAACGCATCCATAGAATCAAATACATGAACATTTGATTGAACTGGAATGGTCAACTCCAAAATTGGCGGAGCTATTGAAACTGTTACTGGAACTGGCTTTTGCTCAAGTATGTTCATATCTAGAGTAACTACTTCCTTTTCAGCTTTTACTTCAGGCGTTTTGATTGCTTTTGGTTTTGCAAATGGATCTTTATGCTCAAATCCTGTTGCAATTAATGTTATTCCAATTTTTTTATCCAACGTAGGATCATAACCCATTCCCACAATAACATCAGTATCTTCTCCTGCCTGCATGCGTAAGTGATTATTGATAACTTCTAATTCGTCCATAGTACACTCATGATCCCCTTCTGCACTATTAATATTAATCAAAATCCATTTAGCCCCTTTAATGTCACTGTCATTTAATAAAGGAGAATTCAATGCTTCTTCTATTGCCATTTGTGCCCTATTCTCACCTTCTACTTCTGCCTTTCCTAAAATAGCTACACCACCATTTTTCATTACTGTACACACATCAGCAAAGTCTACAATGATATGACCTCTACTATTAATTACATCGGTTATACATTTTGCAGCAGTAGCCAATACATTATCTGCTTTTGAAAATGCTTCTTTCATTTTCAGGTTGCCATATTGCATGCGCAATTTATCGTTACTGATAACTAATAAAGTATCTACAAATGGTTTTAATGCTGCTATTCCTTCTTCAGCTTGCTTTAATCTTCGAGGTCCTTCAAATCCAAATGGAGTAGTTACAATTCCAACAGTAAGTATCCCTAAATTTTTACAAATCTGGGCAATAATAGGAGCACCACCAGTTCCTGTTCCACCACCCATTCCCACAGTTATAAAAGCCATTTTGGTATTTACTTCCAAAATTCTTTTGATTTCTTCTAAAGATTCTTCAGTTGCTTTTTTGCCTACTTCAGGGTTTGCACCAGCACCTAAGCCTTGAGTAAGGTGTGGCCCAAGTTGAATTTTATTAGGAATATTACTTTGTTCAATTGCTTTAGCGTCGGTATTGCAAATGATGAAATCAACACCTTCAATATCTTGGGCAAACATATAGTTTACTGCATTACTCCCTCCGCCTCCAACACCCAATACTTTTATAATGGATGATTTTTGCTTGGGTAGATCAAAATGAATCATAGAGTAGTTTTAGGGTTATTGTATTAGAAACGGAACATTACTAGAATTTATTTTATTAACGGATTACTTGGTCTTCTTCTTCTTTAAATAAATCAATTAAATTGTTTTTAAATTTATCCCAGAAACGTTCTTTTCTAATGGTAACATCTACAGTTGTAGCAGGTACTACATCTTCTATTACTGGTGCAGTTGTTTTTGTTAAACCAGCTGGAACAGCAACTTTTACAAATTTCTCTGTAAACTCTTTATACTTATGATCGTAGTCATTGTATCCCTTTAATATTAATCCAATACAAGTTGCATACATTGGTTTCTTCAATTCATCAATATGATTTGCAGCAAGGTGTTCATTTGGCAAACCAATTCTTGCATTTAAGCCAGTGGCATATTCTGTTAATTGAATTAAATGTTTCAATTGAGAACCTCCCCCAGTTAAAATAATTCCTCCATTCAAAGCACGATGATCTAATCCAACTTGTTTTAAATGATAAGTTACAAAATCCAATATTTCACCCATTCTGGCTTGTATAATTGCAGCTAAATTTTTAACACTTATTTCTTTTGCAGGCATTCCCTTTAAGCCAGGGATAGTGATATATGCATTTGCTTTTGCTTCGTCGGCCAACGCACTACCAAACTGCACTTTCATTGCTTCTGCTTGGCTTTTTAAAACACCCAATCCCATACGGATATCGTTGGTAATATTTTCGCCTCCAAAAGGAATAACTGCAGTATGCTTTAAAATACCTTCATAGAATACCGCTAAATCACTAGTACCTCCCCCAATATCCAAAATAGCAACGCCAGCTTCCATATCAATCTCACTCATTACTGCACTTGCAGATGCCAAAGGCTGTAAAACGAGGTCTTTTGTTGTTAATCCACTTCTATCAACAGCTCTATGAATATTTCTAATTGCATTCCTATCTCCTGTGATGATATGAAAATTAGCACCCACTTTTACCCCATTATATCCTATCGGGTCTTTAATATTTTGTATGCTATCAACATGAAAGTCTTGCGAAATAACATCTATAATTTGATCCCCTGCAGGAATAAAAGTTTTGCGTTGGTTATTCAATAATTGATCAATTTCCCAACTTTGAATTTCAACATCAGGGTCCTGACGAACAATATCTCCTCGAGTTTGCAAACTCTTGATGTGATGCCCAGCTATACCAACATATACTTCAGAAATTTCTAAATCGGGATTACTTTGAGCACAATTTTCTAAAGCAGCTTGAATAGCTTTGATGGTTTGATCGATATTCAACACTTGACCATGTTGAACTCCATTGCTGTTTGCACGGCCAAAGCCCAAAATTTCTAATTTTCCGAATTCGTTTTTCCGACCGGCTATTGCTGCAATTTTAGTGGTTCCGATGTCCAGACCAACAATGATGGGTGCTTCATTGTGATTCATAAGGGTATGTATTTAGGTTCTTAACGGTTTTTGATTCTTTTTATTGTTTTTTATCTGCTGATTTTTTGCTGGAAGCTTTGTTGATTTTAGGAGAATTGTATCAGCTTTTTTAGGAAGAGTTGAATCTACCAAGGGCAAAAACATAGCCTCATTTAATAATAAATTCATTGCTGCTGCTGAATCTGCCACGGAATTTGCTGTTCCTTTCTTTACAGCAACTAACTGATTTTTATACTGCAGATCAAGGGTTTCATAGGTATTCATTCCATTTTTAAGCCATGCCGATAGATAAAAAGCTTTCAGTTTTTTAAACTTATCACTTAACTCAGTAGCGTCTCCAAAAACAATCAAGTGATCTCCGATTAATGGAATAAATTCAAATTTTCTATCGGGCCGAATATCAATTTGTGATATCTGAGCAGAAAAAAAAGAATCTGCTCCAATGAATGTTGCCAAATTAATGATTTGTTGAATTAAAGGGGTATCGATAATCGATTCTTTTACAAAGCCTGTGAAAACAGGAACCCTAGCACTCAATTTGCTACTCAAAGGGAGTATCACTGCTGCTGTATCCAAATAAAAAGAACTTCCATCTACTTGAAACATTCTTGCAACTGGTTGTCTTTCTTCAATACTAATTTGCAACACTTGGTTATTATCAAAAAACATTTCTGCGTTTTTGACCCATTTATTTTGTTCCACAGCAGCCTCCATTTTTCTCAATGGAAGTGAATGTATCATTTGGCCTTTAATGGGGCCATTTGCCAATAATAAATCCATTACATCTTTCTCATCAATAAATAAGTGTTTTTCAGCACCAGTTATTTCAATTTTTATGGCACTACATTGCTTATTATTTTTTTTCTGAATAGAAGCACCAAACAACACAATCAACCCTATACTAAAAAGTATCCAGCATGAATTCCAAAATAAATTTTTCCAGTTAATTGATTTTGTCATTAACTATTTTCTAAAGTTGATTTAATTGGTTGCACCAAAGCATCAATATCACCAGCTCCTGCAATTACCAGCAGCTTTGGTTGTTTAATTTTTATCCATTCAATTAACTCGGTTTTACCGATTACTTGTTTGTTTTTAAGTTGCATTTTATCGATTAACAAATCGCTTGTTACCCCTTCCATAGGCAATTCCCTGGCCGGATAGATGGGCAATAGCAAAACTTGATCGGCATTATCTAAACTTTTTGCAAATGCATCTGCCTGGTCTTTGGTTCTACTAAATAAATGTGGTTGAAAAACAATGGTTAATGGTTCATTGGGAAAAATACTTCGAACACCTGAAATCAATGCATTTAATTCTTCAGGGTGGTGAGCATAGTCATCAATCAAAATATGGTTGTCAGATTTTAGGGCATATTCAAATCTCCTTCTAACGCCTTTAAAATCTGCAACAGCCGCTCTAATATGATTATTGTTGATACCTAAATGTTTGGCAACTGTAATTGCCGCAAGAATATTATCAATATTATGCAACCCACCCATATTTAGTACCATATTATCCAACTGCCAGTTAATTCCTTTAACGTTGAAATAATAACTACCATCAATTATTTTCAAATCATTGATGCTAACATCTGCCGATTGATTTTGATAATCATAGGTAAAATGATGAGTGGCTTTTAATTCAGCTGCTTTGCTTAATCCAAATTTTGTGATTAAACAACCCCCTTCTTTCAATTTTTGTGAAAACTGTATAAATGCTTTTTCTACTTCTTCGGCTGTTCCATATATATCCAAATGATCAGGATCCATTGAGGTTATAATAGCAATATCTGGAAACAATTTTAAAAAACTCCTATCGTACTCGTCTGCTTCTACTACAACCACATTTCTTTCATTGCTCCAGAAATTGGTATTATAATTAGCTGCAATTCCGCCCAAAAAAGCATTACATCCGTATGCTGAATGTCGTAAAATATGAGCAGTCATTGAAGTAACTGTTGTTTTTCCATGAGTACCTGCAATACATATATTAAAAGAATTTTGTGTAATCCATTGAAGAATATCACTCCTCTTAACAACAGTAAAATTATGTGATTGATAATATACAAGTTCGATATGAGTAGAAGGGATAGCTGGAGTATAAACTACTACATCTATATCTTTTGGTGCTAATGATATATTTTCTTCATAATGAATTGCAATTCCTTCTTTTTCTAAAGTTGAAGTAAGTGGTGTAACCGTTTTGTCGTATCCACTAACTGCTGCTCCCTTCGACAAAAAATACCGGGCAAGCGCACTCATGCCAATACCACCAATACCGATGAAATAAATTTTATTAATCGTTGTTAATTGATTCATACAATCATTTTCAATATTTCCTTTGCAATTATTTGATCTGCATTCAACTTTGCCAATTTTTTAATATTGGTAGTTAGCATGGCTAACTCATCTTCGTTCTTTACTAGTTCAATAACGGTTTGAACCAAATGCTTATTTGCTTCAGCATCTGTAACTATCATTGCAGCTTCTTCATTTACCAATTGCAACGCATTGGCTGTTTGATGGTCTTCTGCAGCTTGCGGAAAAGGCACTAAAACTGCTGGTTTCCCTACTACACAAAGTTCTGTAACTGCCATTGCTCCTGCCCTACTAATTACTAAATCTGCAGCTGCATACCCATATTCCATTTCCTGAATAAAATCATTAACCCATATATTATTTTTTGCCTTTGCAGCTTCTTGATACTTTGCGGCATCCACTTTTCCAGTTTGCCAAATCAGTTGAACCTGATTTTCCTCAAAAATTGCTAACCCGCTTAATAAAGCCTCATTGATTGATTTTGCACCAAGACTTCCTCCAACAACCAATACTGTTTTTTTCTCAGCGTTCAATCCAAAAAATGTAATTGCATTATCCCTTGTGATTGTACATGTTGCAATTGATTTTCGTACAGGGTTACCTGTAATTAAAATAGTATCGGCTGGAAAAAAAGCTTCCATCCCTTTTGTAGCAACAAAAATTTTAGTTGCATTTTTACCCAATAAAATATTGGACTTACCTGCAAAGGAATTACTCTCATGGATAAAGGTTTTGATACCATGCGTTTGGGCATATCGCAAAACAGGATAAGAGGAATAGCCTCCAACGCCAATAACTGCATTTGGTTTGAATTTTCTAAAAATATTGATCACTTGCATAAAGCTCAGGACCAATTTAAATGGTAAATTAATATTTTTTAACAACGATGACCTGTTGAAACCGGTAATGTCTAATCCAACAATTGCAAATCCAGCATTTGGAACTTTTTCCATTTCCATTTTACCTTTTGCACCAACAAAAAGGAATTCAGCAGTGGGCATGATTTCTTTTATTGCATTTGCAATAGCTATTGCTGGAAAAATATGCCCTCCAGTTCCACCACCTGCTATGATAAACTTCTTTGCCAATTAATTATTTGTTACTGAATTTATTGCTGGTTTAAGTTCATTTCCTTCTAATTGTTCTACATTTCTGGCAACACTCAATACAATTCCAATTGCTGCACAAGTAAATAAAAAGGAACTGCCCCCCATACTTACTAATGGCAGAGTTACTCCTGTAACCGGAACAAGATTTACATTAACAGCCATATTAGCTACAGCTTGAATTACCAACGTAAAACTCAATCCCAGAGCCAAGAATGCTCCGAATGCATAGGGACATTTTCGAAATATTTTGATACACCTGAATAAAAAAACCAAATAGATAAATATCATAAAAGCCCCCCCAAGTAATCCATATTCTTCTATAATGATTGAATAAATAAAGTCGTTGTAAGCTTGTGGTAAGAAATTTCTTTGTTGACTATTCCCAGGTCCTAATCCAATTAAAATACTACCATTAGAAATAGCAATTTTTGCTTGCTGTACTTGATAGGGAGTTTCTTTATCATTCGCATACATAAAATCCTGTACCCTTTTAACCCAAGTACCAAACCTTCCCACCGATTTCAGTTTCTCCGCAGCAATAGGTCTGGCAATGTCATCTTTTACTCTTCCATCATATGTGAGCATTGCCACAGAAATAATAAAAGCAACCGGTATCATAGCTATGAATACTGTGAGTAAAATATGTTTCATACTAATTCTTCCTATAAACATTAATAGCAAAGAAGTAGCTCCAGTTAATAATGCGTTGGATAAATTTGCAGGCATGATTAATGCACATATTATTAATACAGGCGTAACAATAGGAATAAAGCCCTTCTTAAAATCTTTTATTACTTCTTGCTTCTTACTCAACATTTTTGATATATACATAAATAAAGCAAGTTTGGCAAAATCACTGGTTTGAATGGTAAGGTTTATGATAGGCAATTTAATCCACCTACTTCCCTCATTAATTCTAGCTCCAAATAATAAAGTGTATAATAAAAGTGGTACCGATATTAAAAAGAGTATTGTTGCCACTTTTGAAAAGAAAGAATAATTTACTCTATGTAAAAAATAAATAACCATTAACCCTATTAATGTAAAAGCCAATTGTTTAAAAAGGTAAATATTGGCATTCCCTTTATACATTTTATATGCAAGTGATCCAGTTGCACTATAAACAACCAAAATAGAAACCAAAGAGAGCACAACTACTATTCCCCATATATACTTATCTCCCTTAGTTCTTTCTACTAGTTGACTTCGCATTCCTTCAACAGTTGGAATTTGCGAAAATAGCTTATCATTAATTTCTAACATGCTACAATTCTTTTACCGCTTCTTTAAATTGCTTCCCTCTATCTTCATAATTTTTAAATAAATCAAAGCTTGCACAAGCAGGGCTCATTAAAACGATATCATCTTTTGCTGCTGATCTAAAAGCAGCGTTTACTGCTTTCTTTGCACTATCTGTTTCAATAATCACTGGAACTAACGATTTAAAAATTTCAATAATTTTTTTATTATCTACGCCCATACAAATAATTGCTTTCACTTTCTCTTTCACTAAATCTGCAATCAAAGAGTAGTCATTGCCCTTATCGGTTCCTCCTAAAATAAGTACGGTAGGTTTATTCATACTTTCCAAAGCATACCATGTACTATTTATATTGGTTGCTTTACTATCGTTAATAAACTCTATACCTCTAACCATAGCAACAAATTCCATTCGGTGTTCTAGGTTATGAAAATTATTAACTGCTTCTCTAATTTTTTCCTTTCGGATACCAATGGTTGCAGCAGCAATACCTGCAGCCATGGTGTTGTACTGATTGTGCTTTCCTTTAAGAGCAAAGTCATAGATACTCATGCTGACTCTTTCTTCTTGGATTCTTAGCATCATCTGGTCGCCCTTGATGTAGCCGCCTTTTTTTACTTCGTGTTTCATAGAGAATGGTAGTGGGTTAGTATGAATGGTTAGTAATGGGAGTTTTTGAGTGATTATTTTATCATCATCGCAGTAGATGAAAAAATCATTGATGGTTTGATTTTCAATAATTCTAAACTTACTATTGATATAGTTTTCAAATTTGTATTCATATCGATCAAGATGGTCTTCCGTAATATTTAGTAAAATGGCTATATCAGCTTTAAATGTTTTGATATCATCTAATTGAAAAGAACTGACTTCTACGATATACCATTCTTTTGGATTTTCTGCTACTTGCTTAGCAAATGAGTACCCAATGTTTCCAACCAAGGCACAATCCAAACCCGCTGTTTCACATATATGATAAATCAAAGAAGTTGCGGTACTTTTTCCATTGCTTCCGGTAATTGCAACAATTTTACTTTCCCCTTTATACCTATAGGCCAATTCTATTTCGCTAATAACAGCAATTCCTTTCAACCGAATAGCTTTCACCAACTCATTTTTTTCTGGTATACCAGGGCTTTTTACTATTTCATCTGCTTCCAATACTTTTTCTGCTGAATGCCCACCTTCTTCAAATTCAATAGCTGCAAGTGTTAATTCGTTTTTATATTTATCTTTTAAATAACCACCATCACTTAAGAAAACAGAATAGCCTTGCTGTTTTGCTAATAAAGCAGCGCCTACTCCACTTTCGCCGCCACCTAATATGACTATATGTTTGCTCAAAAGATGTTTATCTTATTTTTAAAGTAATAATTGACAATACCACTAACAAAACAGTTACTATCCAAAATCGAACTGCAATCTTGCTTTCATGAAATCCTTTCTTTTGATAGTGGTGATGCAAAGGACTCATGAGAAATACGCGCTTTCCTTCACCATATTTTTTCTTGGTGTATTTAAAATACCCAACTTGAATCATGACACTTAAATTTTCAATAAGAAATACTCCACAGAAAATAGGAATCAACCATTCTTTTCGTACAATTATTGCAAGAGATGCAATAATTCCACCCAAGGCTAAACTACCAGTGTCTCCCATAAACACTTGAGCAGGATAAGCATTGTACCATAAGAATCCTATACATGCCCCAACAAATGCTCCTGCAAAAATGGAGAGTTCCCCTAAATTAGGTATGTACATTATATTGAGGTAATCGGCAAACTTGTAATTACCACTTACGTAAATAAAGATGAGCAAGCCTGCTCCAATAATAGCACTTACACCAGCAGCTAATCCATCTAATCCGTCTGTTAGGTTGGCGCCATTACTTACTGCTGTAATTATAAGTGTAACGATTAAGATATATACAATCCACGTATATTTTTCTGCACCTTCACCCATCCAACTTATTAATTTGCTATAATTGAACTCATGATTTTTAACGAAAGGAATAGTAGTGATAGGTGTTTTTACTTTTACAAAACTTCTTTCGATGCCATCCATTTGACGAACAATGATGGATGTATCTTTTGCGAATCGTTCTCCCTTTTGTAAAAGATTTACTTTTCTTTCTGAGCCAATTATTTCTCTTTCTACTGTTACTGCATTACTAAAATATAAGGTAACTCCAATGATTATACCCAAACCTACCTGACCAATTATTTTAGAAATACCAGCTAACCCATCACTGTCTTTCTTTTTATATGCTTGACCAGCTTTTAGCGCATTTTTTCTTGCCCTAATTTTAAAAAGATCATCTATAAAACCTATAACACCTAACCAAACTGTACAAAGAATCATTAAACGGATATATACTTTATCGAGATTGGCAAATAATAATGTAGGTATTAAAATACTCAATAAAATAATAATTCCTCCCATTGTAGGGGTGCCTTTTTTCTGTTGTTCGCCTTGTAAACCTAATTCACGAACCGACTCACCAATTTGTTTTTTCTGCAAGAAAAGTATAATCCGTTTTCCATAAACAGTTGCAATAAACAATGATAACAAAATTGCCATTGCAATTCTAAAGGTTAAGAACTGAAATAATCCAGCACCCGGAATATCAAAATATTGTTTTAGCCAATTAATTAATTGATACAGCATGGCAATTATTGATTTGTATTTTTAATATTTTTCTCAAATGCTTCTAACAGTATTTTTTTATCATCAAACGGATATTTCACCCCTTTAATATCTTGGTATTTTTCATGTCCTTTGCCTCCAACCAATACAATATCGTCTGGTTTTGCAAAACCAACAGCAGCATGAATTGCTTCGCTTCTATCTACAATAGTTACATACTTTCGTTTTGCTGCACTAGATAGACCCGTTTCCATATCTTTCAGAATAGTTTCAGGATCTTCGGTTCGAGGATTATCACTTGTAAGAATTACTCGATCACTCAAATCACAGGCAGCTTGAGCCATTATAGGACGCTTGGTTTTATCTCTATCACCACCACAACCAATAACAGTAATAATCTGTTCGTGTCCTCTTCTCAGTTTTTTTATTGTTGCCAATACATTTTCTAAAGCATCAGGAGTATGTGCATAATCTATTATTCCTATTATTCGATTATTGCTAATAATATAATCGAACCTTCCTTCTGCACCATTTAACAAACTCAATGCTGTTAAAACAGTATTGCTTTCTTCGCCTAAACAAATAGCTGCACCGTAAACAGCCAAAAGATTATAGGCATTGAACTCTCCAATTAATCTAAAATGAACTTCCTGATCATTAACCAACATAATTAATCCAGTCAATGCATTTTCTAAAATTTTACCCTTGAAAGCAGCTAAAGTTTTTAAACTATATAAGCACTTTTTAGCTTTTGTATTCTGCAGCATTACCTCCCCTCTTTTATCATCGGCATTAGATATAGCAAACGCTGTAGAAGGAAGCTGATCAAAAAAACTTTTCTTTACCCTTATATACTCTTCAAAGGTTTTATGATAATCTAAATGGTCGTGGGTGATATTACTAAATATAGCTCCTTCAAAATGAAGTCCTGTAATTCTATGTTGGTGAATCGCATGGCTGCTGCATTCCATAAAAACATGAGAACAGCCTTCATTCACCATTTTAAGCAATAAAGTATTCAAACTAATAACATCAGGTGTTGTATGAGTTGCAGGAATTATTGTATCATTAATTTGATTTTGAACAGTACTAATCAAACCACATGTATAACCCAATTGTCGAAACAATTTAAACAACACTGTAGCAATTGTTGTTTTTCCATTTGTACCAGTAACTCCCACTAATTTAATTTTACTAGAGGGATAATCATAAAACACCGCAGCCATTTTAGCAGCTGCTTCTTGTGGATTAGTTACTTGTATGTACACTATTCCACTTATTAAATCAACAGGAAGTGATTCACATACAATTGCAATTGCGCCACAATTAATGGCTTTATTAATAAATAAATGTCCGTCGGATTGAGCTCCGTTGATGGCTATAAATAAAGATCCATTACTAATTTTACGAGAGTCAATTTCAATTAATTCAATTGGAGTAGATAAATCTCCAATAGCTTGAATAATTTTAATTGATTTTATTAACTCTTGTATTGTTTTCATGTTACTTAACTACTTAATTGAGTGATAATACAATCTGTTGACCTTTTGCTATAAACTGACCTGGCATAATCGATTGTTCTCCTACTCTTCCTTTCCCTTTTACACTAACTGACAATCCCATTTCTTCACATAGAAATAAAGCATCTTTTAATCCCATCCCTTTTAAAATTGGCATTGATTTATCATCTATGGATTTTCTCTGTAAAACCAAATGAGCATTGGTATTTTGAATACTACTCCATTGATCAGCCCTATTAGTTGAATCGGAATAATTTAATCTCAATTGATTGCTCAAATAAGTGATATCCGATTTATAGCCAGTATATTGATATGGAATACTATCCATTTTTTTATTTGCAACTAAATTGGATTTAGTACCACGTATATAAGTACTATAGAGTCTATCTGCAATCTCTCTAAAAACTGGTCCTGCAACTGATCCGCCGTAAAATACAGGTGCAAAAGGTTTGTTCTTAATTACTACAATACAGGTATACTGTGGGTTTTCTGCTGGAAAATAGCCAGCAAAGGATGACTGGTATATTTTTGAAGCATACCCTCTATTTCCATCAGCAACTAAAGCAGTTCCAGTTTTTCCAGCAACTTTATAAGCAACATCTTTAAATAATTCTTTGGCAGTTCCATCAATACAAACCCCTTCTAAACAAGCTTTTAATTGTACTAAAGTGGAATCACTACAAATTTTTTCATTCAATATTTTTGGTAAAAATTCTTTTAACAAAAGGCCTTCTTCCTTAACGCTACTCACTAAATAAGGCTGTAGCATAGTACCATTATTTGCTATTGTATTATAAAGCATGGCAGTTTGTAATGGACTAATAGAAAGATTATAACCAAATGCCATCCAAGGCAATGTAGTAGGACCCCAAAATTTTCCGCCTGGCTTATATATCACCGGGCTTCTTTCACCTACTAGATCAATTCCTGTAACAGTATCCATTCGCAATTTTTTCAAATGTTTTAAAAACAATTGCGGATTGGATGCATAATGCGTAACAGCCATTTTAGCCATTGCAACATTGGAGCTTAATTCGAAAGCATGTTTTACGGTCACTTCATTTTCTTTATGCACTTCTGAATCATAAACTGTTTGACCGGCAATTCTCCAAGATCCATGTTCGAGAGAAACTATTTGATTGAGTGCTACTTTCTTATCTTCTAATAAAGCCATCATGGTAGCTAACTTAAAAGTAGATCCTGGTTCACTAGGGCTTATTGCATAATTGTAATCCTCCCAATAAGCACCTTCACTTCGTTTTCCTAGATTGGCAATCGCCTTAATTTTTCCTGTTTTAGTTTCCATGACAATTGCGCATCCATGATCTGCATCATTTTTAATCATCATTTTCATTAATGCAGATTCAGTTATATCTTGAATGAAAACATCTATTGTACTAACAATATCTTTTCCAGTTTCTGGTTCAATTAAATAGGAATCGTCTACTGGAACACCAACACCGCCAGCAATAGATCTAACAGTTTGTTTTCCATTTCTACCTCTTAGTAAACTATCATAGGTCATTTCCAATCCTACTTTATTAGAATCTCTTGCTAAACCAATTGTTCTGAATGCAAGCATTTTGTATGGATTCAATCGAATTGTTTTTTCATTAGCAATCAAACCACTTTTGTATCGTCCTAGTTTAAATAATGGAAATCTTCGTAGCTCATCGTACTCTCTAAAAGAGATTTTTTTCTTTAATAAAAAATAGCTTTCCGCTGCTTTATACCCTTGTTGTAATATTGTTTTATATTCTGCAGCTGTTTGATCTTTGAATAAATTGGCCAAACAAAGACTCAGTGAATCTATATTGTCTCTGAAACGTAATCCGTTTTTCTCTCTCAACGCAGCCACTCGAAAATCAATATAGATATCAAACTGAGGAATACTGGTACTAAGCATTTGACCATCTTCACTATAGATTGTTCCGCGCTCTGCTTCAATTTCATCTATACGCTGGTGTAAACTATCGCTCATACTGCGCCACTTAGCACCTTCAAATTGTTGAATATATACTGCCTTCCCAAAAATGGCAATACAAGCAATTACTACCAGTATATAACTGAGGTAAACTCTCCATAATATATCGCGTTTTACTTCCATTATTTATTTTTAATTCGCTCAGGCATGTCTTTACTTACTTTTAATCCGAGAGGCATTGCAGCTTTTACAATCTGTGCTTCCTCAGTTTTATACATCACTTCACTTTTTAATGTTTTATATGCATATTGCAATTCTTTTAAATCGTTATTAATTGCATTTATTTGACGTATTGTTCTATCCGCCATATGACCATTTGCTATATATAATACAGCCAACAATGAAAGGAATAAAAAAAAAGTAATATTCTTTAACACCCACTCATAACTGAGCAATGCTTTAAGTGGATTTTTTTGTGGTGTTTTGTTTTCGGTCACCGGATTATTTTTAGTACACTTATATTTTTTCTGCTATCCTTAATTTTGCACTTCTGCTTCGTTTATTTTGTTTCAATTCTACTTCTCCAGCAGTAATAGGTTTTTTATTTACTAAGGAAAAAACAGTATTCTTTACACTAGTTTCAAATGGATTGTCAAGTGCTTCATCAAAACTTCCCTGTTTAAAAAAAAACTTTACCATCCTATCTTCAATTGAATGAAACGTAATTATAGCAGCTCTTCCACCAGGTTTTAAAACAAGATTCAATTGTTCTAATAGTGCTTTCAGCGCACCCATTTCATCATTAACTTCAATTCTCAGGGCTTGAAAAACCTGCGCTAAATACTTATTAGGATTTCCTTTTACAACAGAGCTGATCATTGCTTTGAATTGTTCAATTGTAGAAAAGGGAAAATGCATTCTTTGATGAACTATATGTTTCGCCAAGGTTTTTGAATTGGTCACTTCACCATACTGTTCAAATAATTTATGCAATTGTTGCTCAGTATATGTTTTAATAATACTTGCTGCAGTAATTGTTTGACGTTGATCCATTCTCATATCCATTGGTCCTTCAAAACGAATTGAAAAGCCTCGATCACCTTCATCAAACTGGTGACTGCTTACCCCTAAATCGGCCAATACTCCATCCACTTGATCTATGCCATGTAAACGCAGAAAGCGATGGATATAACGAAAGTTTTGTGGAATAAATAGTACCCTTTCATCGGCTAGCAAATTTCTTTCAGCATCTGCATCCTGATCAAAAGCAATTAATTTACCTTTCTTATTTAGCTTACTCAAAATACCACCGCTATGGCCTCCACCACCAAAAGTGCAATCCACATAAGTTCCAGTTGGTTGAATGGATAAACCATCTAATAATTCATTGAAAAGAACAGGAATATGATAATTGTCAACAGTCAATTTTCCCATTTTACAATTGAGTTGATTTTTTATCGGCTTCCGCCATTACTTCCTGAGCAAGATTGCTAAATGCTTCTGGTGAAAAGTTCTCAAAGAGCTGTTTGTACTTAGTGGCATCCCAAACTTCGAATCGATCTAAAGCCGCAGCCAAAACAATGTCTTTTTGCAAACCAGCAAATTCTTTCAAAGAAGCGGGTAATAACATCCTTCCAGCTCCATCTAATTCAATTTCTGTGGCTCCACCTAAAAACTGCCGCCTGAATTCTCGTACTTTTGGATCGAAATCATTCAACTGGCTTATTTTGGCAATTATTAATTCCCAACTTTTGATAGGATATAATGTGAGGCATTTTTCAAATCCACGACTCAGAATAAAACGGCTTTCTCCTTCTGGCAACTGTTTTTTCAGTCCGCCAGGTAGCAGAAAACGTCCTTTTGCGTCTACCGTTGATTCATATTCTCCGTGAAATCCGATCATAAGTGTATAAATAAATTCAAGATTACCACTTGTTGACACAAAATAACACTTTTTCCCACTTTTCTCCCTAATTTAGGTAGGTTGTATTTATCCACAGATTATGCTATGGCTATGATTCAATTGCAGCATACCTTTGCTCGAAAATGCAGAAATAGGTACTGTATAACCTGTTAAATGCTGTGGATAACCTTTGAAAGTCAATACTATCAAGCATGAAGCACCCTTCTACTATTTCAATTCAAGATTTTTGGTATCATTTGCCCGATCAAATGATTGCCAAATACCCACTTTCAGAAAGAGATCAGGGTAAATTATTGGTATATCAATCGGGGATTATTCATCAACATACTTATTCAACCCTTGCCGAACAGATACCTCCCAATAGTTTATTGGTATTCAATAATACCAAAGTGGTAGAAGCAAGATTGTATTTTCAAAAAGAAACAGGAGGAACAATTGAAATTTTCTGTTTAGAACCAGCCGATCATTATGGCGATATAACTACTGCCATGCTTCAAAAGGAAAAAGTTCTTTGGAAATGTATGGTAGGAGGAGCAAAAAAATGGAAAGAAGGCGTTATCAAATGCACTACGAATAACAATGGAAAAAACACAGTGATTGAGGCTAGAAAAATAAAGCAATTGAATGATGCATATTTAATTGAGTTGAGTTGGTCTGATTCAACATTATGTTTTGCTGAAATATTGCATATAGCAGGTTCAATTCCATTACCACCCTATTTAAATAGGTCTACAGAAGCATCAGACATAGAAAGATACCAAACCATATATGCTAAACATGATGGATCTGTTGCTGCACCTACAGCTGGATTACATTTTACAGATTATGTATTTAGTGAATTGGCTA
>JANOQC010000106.1:0-1675 GCA_031422175.1 Sphingobacteriia bacterium
GCGGCTATCGCTATCGGTATGATTATGATGATAGTTTCAATTGCTACTGGTACAGGATTGCAACAAAAAATACGCCAAAAAGTTGCAGCCTTCAACGGACATATAGTTATTTCAAATTTCGATGACAATCAATCTCAAGTAAGTTTAACACCAATATCTACAAACCAAGACTTTTATCCTAATTTCACTTCTGTAAAAGGTGTGCAACATATTCAAGCAGTAGCGAGCAAAGCAGGAATAATTAGAACTGAAAAATCTTTTGAAGGAATAATTTTCAAAGGAGTAGGAAAAGAGTATCGCTGGGAGAATATGAACGAATATTTAGTGCAGGGAAGAATTCCTAATCTAAAATCAGAAATTAATTCAGAAATTCTTATATCACAATATTTAGCCAATCGATTGCAGCTAAGAGTAGGTGATAAGTGCAACACTTTCTTTATGAAAGACAACGGAAATCATCTCCCAAACCTTCGTGTCTTCAATATAGTAGGAATTTACAACTCAGGATTTCAAGAATTCGACGCAACCTATATATTAGGAGACATTCGTCACATTCAAAGAATAAATAAATGGAAACCCAACGAAGTTGGGGCTTTCGAAGTTTTTATAGATGATTTTGAGAAAATCGAAGAAAAAGGCGCCGAGGTATATAATAACTCGCAAAACAAAGAAGATGCTTCAAAAACGTTAGATACTCAAACGATAGTTCAAAAATACTATTACATATTCGAGTGGCTCAAGCTTTTTGATTTTAATATCATAGTCATACTTATTATAATGACAATTGTAGCTACAATTAATATGGTTGTTGCGCTATTGGTACTTGTTTTAGAAAGAACCCAAATGGTAGGAATCCTAAAATCATTAGGTTCAAACAACTGGATGGTTCGCAAAATATTTCTATACAATGCAGCACACCTAATCATAAAAGGGTTGTTGTGGGGAAATACAATCGCGATAGGATTATTACTTATTCAGAAATATACAGGAATAATAAAACTTAATCCCGAAAATTATTATGTCAACCAAGCGCCAGTTAATATCAATCTCTGGTCAATATTATTCCTAAATATAGGAACAATAACAATATGTCTATTAGTTTTGCTAATTCCATCCTATATAACTACTAAAATTTCCCCAGTCAAAGCGATTAAGTTCAGCTAAAGCTTTTTTGTTATGGCGTGTCCCTTCGCGAAAAGCTTCGGGTCGGGCTATTTGTTACAAGTCCTCGCACTTCCTTCGTCAGGCTGTGGGCTTTTCACTGCTATCCCTCACGCGGTGAACTTCAACATTCGACATTCCAAAATCCAACACAAACCACATAAATCCTTTGAAATCCGGGACTCTGATTTATCAAATCTGCCTAATCCGCGTTCCAAAAGACTATATACTATATAAAGGAGTATCTCTTCAATGCTCTTACATGCCTTATATGGCTCAAAAAATTTTTTGCTTAATTTTTCGTGTCTTAGCGCCTTTGCGAGAAGAAAAGAAAAAACTTTCAAATCTAACTTCCATAAAACCAAAGGACTAGAAAATACTTTTAAAAAAGATCAAAAAAGGACTTGTGAGAATGAAAAGAAGTATTACTTTTGCACCCGCATTGGCAGAGAAGTTCATTTAATTATTGAGAAACGGATAAAAAAAATAAAAGTAAAATTTTATTAAAAATATT
>JANOQC010000107.1:0-4513 GCA_031422175.1 Sphingobacteriia bacterium
CCTACAATCATCAACACAACAAATAAAATAACTAAAAAAGTAATCGCAGATCCACCTTTACCACCACTGGGCTTTTTTTCGCGTTTTACTTTGTATTCACCCACTGCTGCTTTTGACAAAGCATTGATGGCATTGTCGACACCTCGATAATAATTTTGTTCCTTAAATGAAGGAACCATTTCATTTCTATAAATACTGGATGCTGTTATATCAGGTATTGCACCTTCTAAACCATAGCCAACAGTGATCCACATTTTGCGGTCATCAATGGCTGCAATAATTAATACTCCATTATTGGTTTTTTTATTGCCAATACCCCATTCCCTGAATAATTTTTGTGCATAGTCTTCAATAGCTGCACCATCCAATGTTTTAATTAAAACAACTGCAATCTGATTAGAAGTACTATCATCTAATGCAACTAATTTTTGCTCCAAAATAGCTACTTGTTCTGCAGACAAAACACCTGCAGCGTCATTCACTAAACGTGGTGGGTTGGGCTTGGGCAAAACATTTTGCGCGATGGCAAAAAGTCCAACGATACAAAACAGCCATAAAAATAAAATCTTCTTCATGCAATTATATTAACACAGCCCCTTCAGAATTTGAAAGGGCTGTGATTTATTTTCCAAAAACAATATCATCTGGCAATTCATTTTTATCGCCCTTATGATCATAAGGGAAATGCGTTACCAAAGCCTCACCAATGTCATTGATGATTTTAATAAATCCTTCGGCATAATGTTGTTGATTAAATTCAGACAACATCGCTTTTACTTCGGCATTCCAAAATTCGTAGCCCACTTTATTGTGTATTCCTTCATCGCCATAAACAGCCAACTGACGGTCTTTCATAGCTACATAAAGCAATACAGCATTGCGTTGTTCCGTTTTATCCATCTGCAAGCCATCGAAGATTTCTTTTGCACGATGAACAGGATTCACCAATTTGCATTTGCTTTCTATATAAATTCTGACCTCTCCACTTGTGCGGAGCTCCGCTTTACGAATGGCTTCAACAATGGCTTCTTTTTCGGATGAAGTAAAATACTCAACCGGCTTTTTTTGGAATAGTCCGAACATGCGATTTTTTTAGAATTTTACTTCCGGTGCTTTTTCAGAACCTGCTTCAGCTTTAAATCCTTCCTTCACTTTAAAGCCAGTTAATCCAGCTAAAATGTTCATAGGAAAAGATCTTGCCTTGATATTATAATCAGCTACAGCAGCATTGAAATCGTTTCTAGAAACCTTAATACGGTTTTCTGTTCCTTCTAATTGAGCCTGTAATCCGCGGAATGCTTCATTGGCACGCAGCGTAGGATAGTTTTCTGTAACCATTAATAAGCGTCCTAAAGCCTGAGACAATTGCCCTTGAGATGCTTGAAACTCTTGTAATTTTTCAGGAGTAAGGTCTTTAGCATCTACTTTCATTTGTGTAGCACTAGCTCTCGCCTTAACCACATTCTCTAAAGTAGATTGTTCAAAATTGGCTTCTCCTTTTACGGTATTTACCAAGTTTGGTATCAAATCTGCTCGGCGCTGGTAATCGCTCTGTACATTGTTCCATGCTTTACTAACTGTTTCGTCTTGTGTAACCAATCCATTATAGCCGTTGCAACCGCATCCACCTAATAAAAGGACTAGACCAGCAATAACAATCAGGGTAATGTTTTTTGTGCTCATAATAATGTAAAATTTGATGTAAGTTAACTATTTTGTTGTTTGAATTAACTATAATACAAAACAAATGCCACAGAAAAACCGTGGCATATTGTCTGAAACATTGGATAATCGGTTTAATTGGTCTTTACGCGGTTCTGTTCTGCGTATTATCTGGTACTTCTACTTCTGAATGCTAGTAATTTTTGATTGCCAAAGGAATAAATCAATTACTACTTTTAAAGTCTTTCTTTTCTTAACTAGAATTTCTCTGGGGATTCAAGTCTGTGAAAAATGTTACAATATGCATTTTTCACCTATTTTTGCCCCGAAATCAAAAAAATCTCCGAAACGAAGCGTATGTCAGTATTAGTAAATAAACAATCGAAAATTATTGTTCAGGGTTTTACCGGAACAGAGGGTACATTCCATGCAACCCAAATGATTGAATACGGAACCAATGTAGTTGGTGGAGTAACCCCAAATAAAGGTGGAACTATACATTTAGACAAGCCTGTATTCAACACTGTAGCTGATGCTGTGGCTAAAACAGGCGCTAATGTAAGTATCATATTTGTTCCTCCTGCTTTTGCAGCTGATGCCATTATGGAAGCTACTGATGCAGGAATAGCTTTAGTAGTATGTATTACAGAAGGTATTCCAGTACAAGACATGGTTTCTGTAAAAAATTATTTACTGGGTTCTACAACTCGTTTGATTGGGCCAAACTGCCCTGGAGTTATCACTGCAGGAGAAGCTAAAGTGGGCATCATGCCTGGCTTTATTTTCAAACCTGGGAAAATAGGCATAGTTTCAAAATCTGGAACCCTTACTTATGAAGCAGCTGATCAAGTAGTTAAAGCTGGTCTAGGAATTAGTACTGCAATAGGTATTGGTGGAGACCCAATTATAGGAACACCAACCAAAGAAGCAGTTGAATTATTAATGAACGATCCAGAGACTGAAGGAATAATTATGATTGGTGAAATTGGTGGAAGTATGGAAGCCGAAGCTGCAAGATGGATCAAAGAAAATAAAACCAAACCTGTTGTAGGATTTATTGCTGGTCAAACAGCTCCTCCCGGACGCAGAATGGGTCATGCTGGTGCCATTGTAGGTGGAGCAGAAGATACTGCTGAAGCTAAAATGAAAATTATGGCTGAATGTGGAATTGAAGTAGTTGCTAGTCCAGCAGATATTGGCAAAACCATGGCTGCTGCATTAAAAAAATAAGTTAAATCAACTGTTAAATATTGATCCCGAAGTTAATCGCTTCGGGATTTTTTGTGAAATGAATCCTTCTTTTGTATCCTATAAAAATTGTTTACCTTAAACTAAATAGACGGCATGTTGCAGAGATTTTTATTACTCAGTTTTTTATGGGGCATTACATCGGGTTTGATAGCACAATCAAACACTTTATTATTTTCAAAAGAATGGACCGAGATAGACAGCTTGCTCTTTAAAAAGAATCTTCCGAAATCGGCATTAGAAAAAATCAATGCGCTATATAATTTAACTACAAAAGCCAATTTAAACGATCAATCCATCAAATGTTTATTGTATCGTTTAAGTATAGAAGAAAAAATTACGGACTTTAATGTCAATCAATCGATCAATAGCATTAAAAAATATTTACAACAAAACACTGACCCAATTCAAGAATCAGTTTTATCTACCATTCTAGCAAAGCAATATTTGAGGTACAATGACCAATACCGCTATGAAGTGTATAGTAAAAAATCAACCAACCAGATTGATTCCAATGATGTAAAAAGCTTTTCTGCCATTCAATTGCATGGTTTGATTCAATACTATTATAACAAATCAATATCCAACCAACCATTATTATTGAAAACGCCTTTGAATACCTATCAAGCATTGGTGTTAAGAGGAAATGTTGCAATTGAAAAATATAGTTTATTTGATCTACTAGCCAACGAAGCTTTAAACTATTATAAAGGAAATGATTTTGGACCTCCTGACTTTAATACTAACAACGAATGGTCTGATTCCAATTTACTGGAAACATCAGCAATATTTTTATCGGCACATTTTCCTAGCCCGTCTGGGGTAAATAAAAATTGGCTAGCTGTACAATTATTTCAAAACCTACTATTGCTTCATCAGAAAGACAATGATCCCAGCATTTTTGTACAAATTAATTTAGAACGAATTGAATGGATTTACCAAATAGGTGAGATGACCAATAAAGAGTGGTTGTATGAAAAATCGCTGAAAGAAGTGATCTATAATAATGCTTCAACACCAAATGCTATTCGTGCCTATTATCTATTAGCCAATGAATCTATGGAAAAAGCTAGGTCCTACAACCCTTATGGCGATACAGCCAATAGGTATAGTTATGAAAATGCTCTTGTATATATAGAAGCTGCAAAAAAAATATATGGAACAAAATCTTGGGAGTCAAATGGATTATATAATTTGTATAATGAAATTAATCAACGTCAATTATTTGCCAAAATCGAAAAAATCAATCAACCCAAAAAACCATTCAGGGTATTGATCAATTATCGGAATACCGATTCAGTCTATGGCAGAATCATTAAAATTGATCCTAAAATATTAACCGAACGTCAGAATTTTTCTAAATCATTTTGGCATGCACTTTCGCTTTTATCGCCTGTAGAAAATTTCAACAATGGATTACCTGCATCAGCCGATCATCAGCAACATGCTGCAGAAATAAAAATCAATGCATTACCAACAGGCAGTTACCTACTCTTATTAAGCTCGGGCAAACAGTTTGATACCAGTACAGATCATTTATCTGCCAATTATTTCAGCGTTTCTACCCTTACTTATTTTAGAGATGGCAGTCATTTTTTTGTGC
>JANOQC010000108.1:0-42281 GCA_031422175.1 Sphingobacteriia bacterium
AGCCGTTACGATACTGCTCAAGGCAATCGTACCGAAGTAATGAAGGAATTAACACTTGCCGAATACAAGCATAATCCAACTGAAATTCGCGATGAGCGTGAAACAGAATTAAAACCTTGGGGCGGCTTAGAAAAATTTGAAAGCCAAGGCACTATTTATCCGGTGTACGATCGCCCAGGCATTAAATGGGGCATGAGTGTAGATCTTAATACTTGCACTGGTTGCGGAGCTTGTGTTATTGCTTGTAATGCGGAAAACAACGTTTCAATTGTTGGTAAGCCCGAAGTATTGCGTGGTCATGAAATGCATTGGTTGAGAATTGATCGTTACTTCAGTGGCGATATGGATAATCCGAAAGTGGTATTCCAGCCTTTAATGTGTCAACATTGCGATAATGCACCTTGCGAAAACGTTTGCCCTGTAGCAGCAACCAACCATAGCAGCGAAGGATTAAATCAAATGACTTATAACCGTTGTATTGGTACTAGGTATTGTGCCAATAACTGTCCGTATAAAGTACGTCGTTTTAACTGGTCCGATTATACAGGTTCAGATAGCTTTGCCGATAATCAAACTGGTATTGTAAATGATGTAGTAATGGATATGAACGACGATTTAACTCGTATGGTTTTGAATCCAGATGTAACCGTTCGTTCTAGAGGAGTCATTGAAAAATGTTCTTTCTGCGTTCAACGTTTACAAGAGGGAAAATTAAAAGCCAAGAAAGACAGCAGACCATTAATCGATAGCGATATCAAAGTAGCTTGTCAACAAGCTTGCCCTACCAACGCCATAAATTTTGGTAATGCCAATAGCAAAGAAAGTGCAATCACTATGGTGCGTCAGGAAAATCCGAATCGCCAGTTCTATGTACTAGAAATGTTGCACGTTTTACCGAATGTAACTTATATGGCTAAAGTGAGAAACACCGAAGAAGGTGCACATCACGAAGGTGAAAAGAAAACAGCTACTGAAAAAGCGCACGGATAATTGACAAGGAAAAAATGAATTCAATATTTAAAATATCATTTATTAGTTTACTTGCAGCAATGTCTCTATTTGCCGCCTGTAAAAAGTATGATAATAACCAACCTGAAATTAATAAAGACATAAAAATCTTATCTGATTGGTTGAAGTTAAATGGAGATAAATTTTCAAAAGGAATAATTAATATTAAGGAAAGTGGAAATACTCTTGAATCTAGATCCCTTGATTGGAGTCAAGTGAAAAAAATTGACTCAGAACAAAATGAGTTCTTTGAAATCCCCTTTCTTAGCCAGAGTACAGGATCTCTTAAATCAGGTATTGAAAGAAATACTTCTGCAGAAAATTTGTATAAAGAATATAGATTGATTATTCAAAAGAAAAAAAGCAATGGTATAATAACTGGAAGAATTAAAATATCAATAGATGGTAATCTTGGGAATGATGCACTGGCTAAGAAAATAAATAAAATTGAGTTTTTTGATGACCTAAAAGCAAAAAGAAAAAGAAATTATTTTTGTTTTACAAATAGGATATTGCCAACAAGATTTTATGAAAAAAAAATCAGTTCGGTTGATATTATTTCAAACAGCACATCCAACTTGCTAAAACCACAATTAGCAAGAAATTGTATACCGATTTCTGTGCCGATTATCGGATATGTTTGTTCTGGAAATCAAATTGGTGAGGATTATAACGTTAGTTGCGGATATGAGAATATTGGAAATCGAATAGTTGAAGAATGTACAGATGGCGATGAAGGCAGTGACCCATTTGATTATTCAGATTATTGGTCGAATCCTAGACCAACAGACCCTAATAATAATCCTACGCCAATTTTGCCCAATCAGAATATTATTGATTCATTGGATGGTTATCCTTGCGCACAAGCTGCATTAAGTGAAATGGTAAGTTGTAATGCTTTCACTCAGAGTATTCTTAAAGATGTTTTTGGCGTTAATGTTGAAGTTAATATTAAGTTTTCTATAAATAAAGGCTTGCCAGATTCTGTAGTCGGTCAGGAAAGGGTATCAAGTGGGATTTTAGTCGATTATATGTCGGTAGTAGAGCTAAATCCAAAATATCTAACTGGGTCACAAGATTATATTGCTGCTACTTTGATTCATGAATCTATTCATGCTTTTATCAGTTATAAAAGACGAGAGATGGATTCTACTTCTTTCAAAAATATGTTCCCAATTTATTGGGATTATAGAGGGAACGAAGCGCAACATAACGAAATGGCGAATAACTATCTTAATAAAATGGCTGGTTTTCTTAAACAATTCAATCCATCCATTTCTGATTCAGTTGCCTTAGCACTGGCATGGGGGGGGTTGGATAAAACCAAATTATGGATTGATAAATCCCAAGTGGCAAAAGATTCAATTAACTTTATAAATCAAAAAAGTATTAACCCAACATCATCAGATGCCATTCAGTTGAATTTGAGAAAATGTAATTAAATAAAATGAAGTCAATATCACTATATTTCCTAACCCTTCTTTTAGCAATAACAGGGTATACGCAAAAAAAATTTAATTTTAAAGACCTTGTTGGTAATAAGGTTTCAAATAAATTAGGTGAGGTTCTAACTAATTACGATAACGGGAGTAGTATTAGTCTAATCTATTTTAAAAATATCAAAAATGAAAAAAAAATAACAGTGGTATCATCAAATTTTAGAAGCAAAGTTACCATTGATAGTTTTTTTCTAAAAACAGACATTAATTGGTTACTTAAGACAACTGGAAGTAGTTTCGTTCTTCCCATTATACAAATAATGTATGATGACGAGACACCTAGGAATAAAAATAGTTTGAATTGGGATAATAATACATTTGAGCAAATGGCCGATTTTAAAAAAATGAATACTCTGCCTGACTCAATTTTACTTATTAGCCCAATGATAATTTATGGATCACCGCCAATTAATAAAAAGGTAAAATAAAGAATAAAAAGATTGAATGTAATACGTTAAAGAAAGAAGTTAATACAATATAATAAAAAGGAAGAGATGCATTTAAAGTACGAATCACAGCTCAGGGAACCGTTGGTGTATGGAGATAAAACCTATGCACAGGTAACAGAAGACATCGTTCGCCCGATCGAAGCCAAGCCTACCAAATTATGGTACATTGGTTTTTATATTTCGGTTGCCTTATTGATGTTTGGTGTTTACAGCGTTTACCGAGAAGTTACTTATGGTATTGGCCAGTGGAACCTTAACAAAACTGTTGGTTGGGGTTGGGACATTACCAACTTCGTATGGTGGGTAGGTATTGGTCATGCCGGAACATTGATTTCTGCCATCTTATTATTGTTTCGTCAAGGATGGAGAACAGGCGTAAACCGTGCCGCTGAAGCCATGACCATTTTCGCAGTAATGTGTGCTGGTCAGTTCCCCATCTTCCACATGGGTAGAGTATGGATGGCTTTCTTTGTATTGCCTTATCCAAATTCACGTGGTCCATTGTGGGTGAACTTTAACTCACCTTTATTATGGGATGTATTTGCGATTTCTACTTACTTTACGGTTTCATTATTGTTCTGGTACTCTGGTTTGTTGCCAGACTTTGCTACTGTTCGCGACAGAGCCTTCACTAAATTACGCAAGCGTTTATATGGTATAGCATCATTTGGTTGGACTGGTTCTACCAAACATTGGCAGCGTCATGAAAGTTTATCATTGGTATTGGCTGGTTTGAGTACGCCGTTAGTACTTTCTGTACACACGATTGTATCTTTTGACTTTGCTACTTCAGTTATTCCAGGATGGCATACAACCATTTTTCCTCCATACTTTGTTGCAGGTGCTATCTTCTCAGGTTTTGCCATGGTGCAATCCCTCATGATTATTGTGCGTAAAGTATTCAACATGCAAGACTATGTTACCATTGGTCACATAGAAGCCATGAATAAAGTAATTGTGCTTACTGGATCAATTGTTGGTATTGCTTATTTAACGGAATTATTCATGGGTTGGTATAGCCAAAATAAATATGAAGGGTATACTTTCTGGTACAGCCGTGCTAATTTATTCAGTCCTTATGGATGGAGTTATTGGGGTATGATGGCTTGTAACGTATTGAGCCCGCAGATCTTCTGGTTCCGTAAAATGAGGAGAAATATTTTTGTAACCTTCTTTATGAGTGTGATTGTAAATATCGGAATGTGGTTTGAGCGATTTGTAATTATTGTTACTTCTTTATACCGCGATTATTTACCAAGTAGCTGGTCGGTTTATTATAGCCCTTCAATTTATGAAGTTGGTTTCTATGCAGGAACATTTGGTTTATTCTTTACTTGCTTCTTCTTATTTGCTAAATACTTCCCAGTAATTGCAGTAGCAGAAATTAAGTATGTTTTGAAAACTACAGGTGAAGGATACAAAAATCAAATGGGTAAAATTGAAGATCAAAAATTAGAGGAGTTTGTGCACGAACACGCACATTAACCCCCAGCCCCCCGACTAGTCGGGGCAGGCTCTAAAGGGGAGCTTGGGAACAGTAATAAAAATGAAAGAGAACGAAAATATTATTTAACTTTTTAATTATTCCCCCTTCAGGGGGATAGGGGGTGTAATATGGCAAAAAAGAAATTCGTAGTAGGTTGTTTTGATGATGAAGCGGTGTTGTTTCCAGCTGTAAAAAAAGTACGTACTGCCGGATTTAAAATCCACGATGTATATACTCCGTTTGCTGTACACGGATTAGATCATGCGATGGGCCTCAGAGAAACCAGCTTGCATACTGCAGGGTTTATTTATGGTATCACCGGAACGGCAACTGCATTGAGTACTATCAGTTGGATATTTACCAAGGACTGGCCTTTGAACATTGGCGGTAAGCCACATTTTGCATTACCAGCTTGGATTCCAATCATTTTTGAGTTAACAGTATTATTTGCAGCGGTGGGTATGGTACTTACTTTTTGTTACCTATGTCAGTTGGCTCCATTTGTAAAGAAGCACCATTTTCATGCTCGTTCAACAGATGATTTATTTGTAATGGTAATTGAGTGTACCGATAAAACCAATGTAGACGATTTACAAGCGTTTTTACAAAATAACGGTGCTTTAGAAACCAATGTTCAGATTGCAGAAGAAGGTTGGTGGCTTGGCAGATATGATAATGACGAAATGAGGTTTGAAAACAAACAAATTGTTGCGGCTTAATTAATATAGAATCATTGAATGAATAGAATTATGAAGAATAAATCCATCATAGCTTGTTTAACTACGGTTGTTTTATTAGCAGCTTGCAGCGATGTAAAACGCAAGCCCGGTAGTATATATATGCCTGATATGGCGTATAGTAGAGCCTATGAGTCTTATGCCGATCACAGCAATTTAGCGGAGAAAGGAATTAATTACAACAATCGTCCGGTTGAAGGAACTATTTCTCGCGAAGAAGATATGCCTTTTCATATTGCTAAAGATGCTGCAGGTGATACCACCAATTACACCGCATCTAAATTGGTAAAAAATCCTTACGAAACTTTATCCGCAAAAGACTTAGCAGAATCGGAGCGATTGTATTTAGTGAATTGTGGTATTTGCCATGGGGGAAATTTAAAAGGAAATGGTCCTTTGTATAAAGATGGTGATGGTCCTTATGCAGCAAAACCAGCTGCATTGGTAAGTGATGCAAAATACGAAGCAATGCCCGATGGTCAAATGTTTTATTCAATCGCTTACGGTAAAAACTTAATGGGTTCTTATGCATCTCAATTAAGTCGTAAGCAGCGTTGGATGATCATTGCCTATATCAAATCAAAACAACAAGAAGGAAAAAAAGTGGCACCTGCTGTAGCTCCAGTAGCAGCAACAGCAGCAGTAGTGGCAAAATAATTTAAGCAAATCAGTATAACTGAACTAAAAGAGTAACAATGGCATCTTTAAGAACACAATTTGAAATTCCCGGAAAAATGAAAACCTGGTCTTATGCCTTGATTGGTATTGGGCTGGTTGCATTATTGTATGGAATGGTTACTAAAGGATTCAGTTCCGACGAGCACGAGCAAGTTCACTTCTGGGGTACTTTAATGTACAACAGTATTTTCTGGACATTAATTTGCAATGCCAGTATGTTCTTTATATGCGTTACCACTTTAGCGCAAGCTGGTTTTACACAGAGTTTCCGTAGAATACCAGAAGCAATATCTACAATGGTTCCCATTTTTGGCGCCATCACTTTTACAGTTTTGATGTACATTATTTTTGGTCATAAGCACCATATTTACCATTGGTTAGATGCAGAAGCAGTTGCTGCCGATCCAATTTTAAGGGGTAAAGCAGGTTTTTTAAATCCAACCTTTTTTGTCATTTGGACAACAGCAACAATTGCATTGTGGAGTTTCCTTGGTTGGAGAATTCGCCAATTGAGCAAAGAGGCCGACGAAACAGCAATGAATAGCGATACAAGTGCTAAATTTATTTTAAGGGGCACAGTGAGAGCTGCAATGTTTACCGTTTGGTTTGGTTTAACGGTGGGTTCTACAGTTCCTTGGTTATGGATGATGAGTATTGATCCACATTGGTATTCTACCATGTATAGCTGGTATACTTTTGCTAGTTCATTTGTTGCTGGAATGTCTTTAGTGGCACTTTGGATTATCTATTTAAAAAACAAAGGCTACATGGAACTAACCAGCCAAGAGCATTTGCACGATATTGGTAAGTTTATGTTTGCATTCTCTATTTTCTGGACTTATTTGTGGTTTTCTCAATACATGTTAATCTGGTATGCCAATATTCCTGAAGAAACAGTTTATTTTAAACACCGTGTACAAGGGCCATATAAAGGAATTTTCTTTTTTAACTTAATTATCAATTTTTTGTGCCCTTTGTTGATATTAATGAAGCGTTCTGCTAAGAGAAATTACACATTAGTAACTTTTATGGCTGTTTTAATCATCTTTGGTCATTGGATAGATTTTTACCAAATGGTTATGGGTTCATTAATGAAAGAGCATGTTGAATTGGGTTGGTTGGATTTTGGAATATTAACTTTCTTCGTAGGTATGATGATATTATTTGTAGGAAAATCTTTAGCAAGCAAGCCGTTGATTCCTAAATTCCATCCTTATTTAAAAGAAAGTGTTATACATCAGGTTTAAATAAACCTATTGGATAAATTAATTGTTAGAATAAGATAATATAGATAAGACTATGACAATGTTTTTAATCATCGCGGTAACGGTACTGATCTTTTTAGTCATCTTTCAGATTGCTAAAGCAAGTGAATATGTATCAGTATTAAAAGGAGAAGAGAAAAGCCGAAAGCAAGACAACAAAATCAATGGTTTTTTGATGGTGGTTTTCTTGGTATTGGGGCTTATTGGAGTTTGGTATTGTAATGAAATCTATTTTGGCAAAACATTGATGGCCCATGATGCTTCCAGTGTAGAAGGAGCAAGAGTAGATTCTATGTTAATGGTAACAGTTGCTGTAACCGGTGCAGTATTTTTAGCTACCCAGATCCTACTATTTTGGTTTGCTTATAAATACCAAGAAACAGAAAATAGAAAACCTTACTATTTTGTACATAGTACCAAATTAGAATTGGTATGGACTATTATTCCTGCAATCGTTTTAACAGTTTTGGTGGTTATTGGTTTGCGTAACTGGTTTTTATTTACAGGAGAACCTCCTCAAAATGCTATGGTTGTTGAAGTTACAGGCAAACAATTTGGATGGATATTTCGCTACCCAGGCAAGGACGCAACATTTGGTAAAAAATATTTTAAAAATATAGATAACGCTAGTAATACTTTAGGAATTATTTGGGAAGACCAATTATCGCACGATGATCTAGTTTTAGAACAAACCATGTACCTAGTTAAAGGAAAGCCAGTTAAGATGATTATTGGTTCGAGAGACGTTATTCATGATGTAGGATTGGTTCATTTTAGAATGAAAATGGATGCCGTACCAGGTATTCCAACTACATTATGGTTTACTCCAAAATATACTACCAAAGAAATGAAGGAAATTACCAATAATCCAAACTTTGTGTATGAAATAAGTTGCGATCAAATGTGTGGAAATTCGCATTATTCAATGAAGGGAATTATTGAAGTATTGGATCAAGAAGAATATGATGCTAAAATGGTAGGAATCAAGCCTTATTATTATGCGGCATTTCCCGACAAAGACACTACAGCAGTTAAACCTGTTGAAGTAGCATCAAAAGTTATCGCTAAAATGTAGAACAGTCAACAACCTTCTATTGTGGAAGTTGTTTAAAAAAAAATAAAGACGAGTGTATGAGTAACGAAGCAGTATTACACGCACATGCAGCAACAGAAGTTCACCAAGATGCACATGGTGATCATCATGGAGAACACCATCACCATGAAACTTTTATTAGCAAGTATGTGTTTAGCCAAGATCATAAAATGATTGCAAAGCAATTTCTTATCACAGGAATGGTTTGGGCTGTTTTGGGTGGATTAATGAGTGTGTTATTCCGTTTGCAATTGGGTTATCCGGATAGTACTTTTCCTTGGTTAGAAGATATTTTAGGCAAATGGGCAGCTGGTGGTAAAATTACTCCAGAAGCATATTATGCATTGGTTACAACACACGGAACTGTGTTGGTATTCTTTGTATTAACTGCCGGATTGAGTGGAACATTTGCCAACTTTTTAATTCCATTGCAAGTAGGTGCAAGAGACATGGCTTCTCCTTTTATGAATATGCTAAGCTATTGGTTCTTCTTCACTGCAAGTATAGTAATGTTGTCTTCTTTGTTTGTAGAAACAGGCCCTTTCAGCGGTGGTTGGACGGCGTATCCTCCATTAAGTGCTTTGGGTGATGCTTCACCTGGTTCTAAAACGGGTATGGATCTTTGGTTGATCTCTATGGCATTGTTTGTGGTTTCTTCTTTATTAGGAGGTTTAAATTATATAGCTACTGTATTAAATATGCGCACAAAAGGAATGAGTATGACTCGTTTGCCTTTAACCATTTGGGCATTATTTTTCACTGCTATTTTGGGTGTATTATCTTTTCCTGTTTTATTCTCTGGATTTATCTTGTTGATTTTTGATAGAAATTTCGGAACCAGTTTTTACTTGTCTGATATTTTTGTGAATGGAGTAGGTGCTTTACCAAACGAGGGTGGAAGTGCTATTTTGTATCAACATTTATTTTGGTTCTTAGGTCATCCTGAAGTGTATATCATTCTTTTGCCTGCTATGGGCATGGTTTCTGAGATATTATCAGTGAATTCACGAAAGCCAATCTTTGGATATATGGCAATGGTAGGTTCATTGTTCGCAATTGCTATATTAGCGTTTTTGGTTTGGGCGCACCATATGTTTGTAACAGGATTAAATCCTTTCTTAGGATCTATCTTTGTATTACTTACTTTATTAATTGCGGTACCATCTGCTATCAAAGTATTTAACTGGTTAACTACATTGTGGAGAGGAAATATTCGTTTCACACCTGGAATGTTATTTGCAATCGGATTTGTGAGTTTATTTATTTCTGGAGGATTAACAGGTATTTGGTTGGGTAACTCTGCTTTGGATATTCATTTACATGACACCTATTTTGTAGTTGCTCACTTCCATATTGTAATGGGTGTTGCAAGTATGTTTGGTATGTTTGCTGGCATCTATCATTGGTTCCCTAAAATGTATGGTAAACATTTGAACAACACATTGGGATATATCCATTTCTGGATTACAATTGCTGGTGCCTATTTAATATTCTGGCCAATGCATTATCAAGGTTTAGCGGGGATGCCTCGTAGATATTATGATTTCAGTGCATGGGAAAGCTTTAATAAATTCGGCGATCTAAATAGATTCATTAGTACAGTTGCTATGATTGTATTTGCTGTTCAAATATTGTTCTTGTTTAATTTCTTCTATTCTATTTTCAAAGGAAGAAAATTAACCAATCCAAATCCTTGGGATTCTAATACTTTAGAGTGGACTACACCAATTCATCCAGGGCACGGTAACTGGGTAGGAGAAATTCCTGAAGTACATCGTTGGGCATATGATTACGCAAAAGATGGGAAAGAATTTATTCCTCAAACAACACCAGTAGGAGCCGACGAAAGTCAACATTAATTGAAAAGCTGAAATGCGTTACCGTATTTTCAGTACAAATATTTCAATGCTCCCGAAAAAACGGGAGCATTGTTTTTAAACAGCGTGCCGAGCATGACAAATATTTCTGAACAACCAAAGGAATCATCTTCTTTTTCACTTGCTGCAAAAGTGAAAGATTATTTTTTATTGACTAAGTTCACTTTGAGTTTCACGGTTGTATTTTCTTGTGTTATTTGTTATTTATTAGCACCAAAAGTGGTGGCTTACGATTGGGTTATGATTTGCATTTTGTTTTTTGCTGGCATGCTAATTACTGGAAGCGCCAATGCCATTAATCAATCGGTAGAAAAAGATACAGATGCCTTGATGAAGCGAACAGCAAAGCGTCCGGTTGCAAGTGGATCGATGTCTCAACAAGAAGCGTACATTTTTGCTTTTATAGCTGGTGTAGTTGGAGTAGCTATGATGTGGTATTTTTTTAATTTATCTGCTGCATTGGTGTCGGCATTTAGTTTGTTTTTATATGCATTCATTTATACGCCGCTTAAAAAAATCAATTCTATTGCTGTTTTAATTGGGGCTTTTCCTGGAGCATTACCTTGCTTAATAGGATGGGTTGCTGGCAATGACGACTTTAGTGCGGGTGGTTGGATATTGTTTGGCATGCAATTTCTTTGGCAATTCCCTCATTTTTGGGCAATTGCTTGGGTGTCGCACAATGATTATACTAAGGCAGGATTCAAATTATTACCTTCTGCTACTGGACCAACAAAATTTACTGCCGTTCAAACGGTTATGTACTCTGTATTGATGATTCCAATTGGACTATTGCCTTATTATTATGGATTAACTGGTATCACTAGTTTATGGATTGTATTGTTGTGTAATTTATTTATGGTTGTACAAAGTTTTAGATTGTATCTATCAATGGATGTAAAAGCAGCTAGAAGGGTAATGTTTAGTAGTTATATTTATTTGCCAATTGTATTATTGGCTATGCTTGCCGATAAGAATTAAGAAATAAAAGAGAAGAGATATGAGTGAAACGCAAAGAATTCATCCACAGAAATTTACCCTTTGGGTAGCAATGGGCAGCATCATCATGATGTTTGCCGGACTAACAAGTGCCTATATTGTAAAAAAGAACCAAAGTTCTTGGTTAGAGTTTGAATTGCCATTGGTGTTTTGGTATTCAACAGGAGTAATTTTGCTTAGCAGTATTACTATACACTTGGCACAAAAATCCTTCAAGGCAAGGGAAATGGGAAGGTATCGTAATTTAATTACCATCACAGCTTTACTGGGATTGGCTTTTATTACTTTACAGGTTTTGGGTTTTCAGGATCTTGAAAGCAGAAATATAGCTTTGATTGGCAATAAAAGTAATTCAGCTGCATCTTTTTTGCTAGTAATTACTGGGTTGCACATGGCACACGTGTTGGGTGGAGTGATTGCCATTTTGGTAATTTTTATACGCGCTTATGCTAGTAGGGTTAAGAATTACAGTAGTTTATCTATTGATATGGTAAGCACTTACTGGCATTTTGTAGATGTATTATGGATTTATTTATTCATTTTTTATAATTGGATAGGATAATTACAAAAAAGTTGCATTTAATGCACCTTTTTTGAGCGCTAGACAATACTTTTGTACAAGAAATTTACGACCAATATGGCAACAACTGCAACAGCACCTGTAACCAAATCTTGGAGTGGAGGTAAAAGCCCCTTCAACGTAGAGTATGGCAAACTAATGATGTGGTACTTTTTAATGAGTGATGCTTTTACTTTCGGTGCATTCCTCATTTCTTATGGAACTATTCGTTTCTCAACCAATGGATGGCCTGACCCAAATATTGTTTTTAAAAGTTTTCCATTTGCTCCTGAAGGAGTGAATGCTCCATTGGTGTTTGTGAGTGTGATGACATTTATTTTAATTATCAGCTCAGTTACTATGGTTTTAGCAGTTCAAGCTGGCCATAATATGGATAAAAAAGGCGTTACTAAAAATTTAATTTGGACCATTATAGGGGGTATTGCTTTTTTAAGTTGTCAGGCTTGGGAGTGGAACCATTTACACCATGAAGGTGCATGGTGGGGTAGCAATCCATTTTTGAATGCAGATGGAACCGCTTCTTCAACCAATTTCACCAATTACTTTTTTACTATAACTGGTTTCCACGGATTCCATGTATTTAGCGGAGTACTCATCAATGTAATTATGTTGATTATGACGTTAACCGATAAGTTTGAACAGAGAGGTCATTATTTGATGATTGAAAAAGCGGGATTGTATTGGCACTTTGTAGACCTTGTTTGGGTATTTGTATTTACTTGTTTTTATTTAATTTAATATTTTAACTATAATATACCAATTTATGGGACACACGGCAGAACATGACGAGCACGCAGGAGGTGGTACTAAAGAGATTATAAAAGTTACGGTAATCTTAACTGTATTAACTATTGTAGAATTGGTTTTGGGCTTTTGGATGATTGGTATTCCTTTAGAGCAGACATCTTTCAGACTAGCTATTAAAGGCACTATCGTTATTTTGATGATGGCAAAAGCATTTTATATTGTTGCTTATTTCATGCACTTAAAGCATGAGTTCAAGAATTTGATAATGACCATCATTGTACCATTGGCACTATTTGTTTGGTTTATTACTGCTTTTTTATATGATGGAAATTCATTTAGAAATTTGCGTAATACCTACGATCCTCACTTTAAAGAACAAAGTACCATTAAAGTAGAAAAGAAAGAAGAAGCGAGTCATGGTGAAGCAAAGCATGCAAGTGAAAAGCACAGCGAAGAAAAGAAAGCTGATGAAAAACCGGGACACTAGAGCGAATAAGATTACTCCATTAATAATTTTAAACTGTTTTAACCATCCCAACTTTTCGGGATGGTTTTTTCTTATAACGAACCTATGAATAAAAAAGCCATTTTAGGACTAGTCATTGCACTGGGTGTACCTATATCCTGTTATTTGTTATTAAAGTCTTATAGTGAAAAGGCAGTTGATATGCCTCGCCATTATTTATTAGATACTGTAGTTACAAAAGTACAACGAGGCAAAACAGTGGATGATAGTATCTGGCATAAAACGGCGAATATCCAATTGACAAATCAATTAGGAGATACGGTGAGTTTATATGACAAAGAGGGAAAGATTTTAGTAATTAATTTTTTCTTTACCAGTTGTAGAAGTATTTGTCCGAAGCTCACTCGAAATATGGCCAAATTGCAACAATCATTTAAAAAGGGTGGTAATGTGCGCAATAAGATAGATACATCAATTGTTCAGTTTATGTCGTTTACAGTTGATCCGGAAAATGATTCAGTATCGGTGCTCAAAAATTATGCAGATCGATTTGGCGTTAATCATGATAATTGGTGGATGCTCACTGGAAACAAAAAAGCCATTTATGATTTTGCATTTCAGGAATTAAAAGTAGATCAGTTTTCGGATGAGCCCATTTCACCTGATTTTGTTCATACGAGCAGATTTATTTTATTGGATAGAGATTATGTAGTGCGAGGATATTACAATGGATTGGATTCAATTTCGTTGATGAAATTATCGAAAGATGTGGGTTTTTTGTTATTGGAAAAAAACAAGAACAAAAAAAGCAGTGTATTTCGTGATATTATCAATTTGAGTTGGTTATGGTTAATCATTGTGGTGGCCGTAATATTTTTTATGGTGTACATGCAGTCAAGAAGAAAAATTAACGGATAAAGTAAACAGTACAATCATAATGTTAAATTCAATAATATTTCAAAAGTTCTGTCAATTATAAAAATAGTTATGTTAAAAGCGAGTATAGAGAAGAATGATAAAATGGCTGGTTGGTTGATCGGCATTTTCTCTGTGGTAGTATTTACGGTAGTGGTAATTCTTGGCAAGGTAAAAGTAGAAGCCAATTTAGGTTTTGATGTACATGTATTTGCATTGGCCAATGCATTTATTAATGCAACGATTGCGGTTTTATTGGTAGCCGCTTTGGTTGCCGTAAAACAAAAAAACTATTTATTTCACAAACAATTGATGATGACCGCACTGGTTTTGTCAGTATTATTTTTAATATCTTATATAGCACATCATTTATTTGCGGGTGAGGCAAAATTTGGAGATTCAAATCATGATGGATTGGTATCAGATGAAGAAAAGCTAGCTGTAGGGGGCATTAGAATGGTGTATTATATTATTTTGATTACCCATATTTTTTTAGCAGCTATTATTTTACCTTTTATTTTGTTTACAGCCTATAGAGCATTAACAGCCGAATTTACAATGCACAAAAAATTGGCAAGAATTACCTGGCCGCTTTGGTTTTATGTTGCGGTAACAGGCCCTATAGTATATTGGATGATCAGCCCTTACTATCAATAGGACAGGCAGGATGGGGCCATACCCGCCTATTGAAAAATGTAAGGTATTGCTGAACTAAAACGGGGGCGGATTAAAAAACATCAAGCCTTTTTGGTAAGGATCAACAGTTCGTTCGCCTGAACTTCGGTAATATATCTTTTAACTCCTTGCTTATCAGTATAGTTTCTGTTAATCAGTTTCCCTTCGATCACTACTTCGGTTCCTTTGAGTAAAAACTTTTCTGCAATATCTGCGAGCTTGCCCCAGGCTACCACATTGTGCCATTGGGTGTCAGTTACTTTTTCGCCTTTTGCATTGCGATAATTTTCATTGGTGGCTACACTTAAATGAGCTACTTTTTTGTCTTCACCGATTTTTTTTACATCGGGGTCTTGACCCAAATTGCCAATTAATTGGACTTTGTTTTTCATTGCGTTCATAACGGTTCAGTTATTTATTTTTTAAAATTAAGCAGTAGGTACTGCCGTTAACAACACAAATATGAAAAGCAATTTTGAATGCATTATCTTTTTAAACATCTACTTACGTTAGTAAATGTTTGTAAGCGTTTGCAAATGATTGTAAACCTTTGTAAAAAATAGATAGTGTTGGTATACGAATAAATTCCGTTCATTCAAGCGCATAATTACGTATTTCTACTAGTTGTAAATAGTATAAGTTGATTATTTTGAGTTCGTTTGAACCCTATTGAATTATATATCGATGGAAGATAAATGCTGTGCATATTGTAATAAAAAAATTGTTGGCAGAACTGATAAAAAATTCTGCAACAGTTATTGCAGAACCAGTTTTCACAATTCCCAAAACGCGCCTACCAATAATTGTATTCGACAAATTAATTTATTGTTGCAAAAAAACCGGCGTGTACTTGCCAATATACATGCATTATTTCCACGGAAGAAAACCATACCCATTACCACATTATATTTACAGGGTTTTAATTCAGCCCATTTTACCCATCAACAAAAACACCAAAAAGCAGGTATCTATACTTGCTGTTATGATTATGGATATAAAATGATTGGGAAGCACGAAGTGGAGATTATTCGGTTTTGAATTGGTAAATGGTATTGGGTTAGCAAGTTATTGTGTTATTGGTTATTGGGTGATTCTCGTTCCCGTTATTTCACCGTATTTTTTGTAGTGGTGATTGAAGTGTCATTTTATCTTACTGAAGAATTTGTTTTGATAACAAAATATTCATCATTTAATAAAGAAAATGGTAATACATTACATAAGGTTAGTTCAACAAAAGATCAGCTATATTTTCAATTTGAAGTAGATAAAAATAATAGGATTGGGAATTGGAAAAATGAAAAAGAAATACCCTTTAAAGAAGCTTTTATTTATTCAGAAAAAGCTAGTTTATCAAATAATCCAGAAGAACTAGCTACATGTTCAAGTTTACCTTTTATGCAATGTATGGACTGTATGATTATTAAGATTTGTGGTTCTGATTGGGTTTGTGCTATTTCTTGTGGAATATTTTTGCAATTTTGTGTTGGATCTGCAGCGATTACTTGTGTTTTATTATAAATCATTTTTTAAAATCAATATCATGAAAAAATTATTCACTTCTTGGATTTTAAGCAGGTATATTTTTGCTAGTATAACAGCTTTTATTGGGTTTATCTTGATCTTTAAAAATGGGATTAATTCTGGTGGAAGAGTGCTGCTTATTATGTCGTTAATAGCATTGGCATCCACCATTCTTTTTGAATTTATTGGGAAAAGGCAAAAAGGCAAATAACTAATAACGAATCCTAACCTTTGCAACTCCCGCACCAACCATATCAATTTTCTTAGCGGCTGATTTGCTGAGGTCGATGATTCTGCCTGCAACAAAAGGTCCACGATCGTTGATGCGAACTGTAACAGACTTATTATTACTCAAATTGGTCACTTTAACTTTAGTACCAAAAGCCAGTTTTTTATGGGCTGCTGTTAAATTGGATTGACGAAAAATTTCTCCACTGGCTGTTTTGCGGCCATTGAATTCATTGCCATAATAAGAAGCATAGCCAGTATCAGATCCGCCACCGGATTTTGAAGGTGATGTTTTTTTACTACAGGCACTAAACAATAAAAGCCCAATCAAAAATGCAAGAAGATTTTTTTTCATCCTCCTAGTAACGCAGAATTTCCTGTTGAAGTATTCGGTCTGACCGTGTTCCGCTCTTCGGTGACCGCTCCACGCTCATCGGTCTGACCGCGCTATCGCGCAGGTACCGACCGAATGCCCCTACGCAAACGGTGCTTTCACTATTTTGGCTTTTACCAAGCTATTGCGGATATCAATAAAAATTTCGCTATCAATTGCAGCATGTGCAGTAGCAACATAACCCATTCCAATGGCTTTATTCAATGAAGGGGCTTGCGTGCCGCTGGTAACTTTACCAATTGTATTTCCCGCTGCATCTTTTATCAAATAATCATGTCGAGGAATTCCTCTTTCCGTCATTTCAAATCCTACTAGTTTTTTTGTTACTCCTGCTGCTTTTTGTGCTTGCAATGCTTCGCTATTGGTAAATGGTTTGGTGAATTTAGTGATCCATCCCAAGCCTGCTTCTAGTGGGGAAGTAGTATCGTTGATGTCCATTCCATATAAACAATAACCCATTTCTAAACGCAATGTATCTCGAGCCCCTAAACCAATCGGTTTGATGCCCGATTCTTTACCAGCTAAAAATATAGCATCCCAAATAATATTGGCAGCGTTATTACTGTCTTCAAAATAAATTTCAACTCCCCCCGAACCAGTATAACCTGTTGCACTGATAATTACATTGTCTACACCTGCCATTTTACCTCTAACAAATGTGTAATATTTGAGGTTCATGATATCGGTATCGCAAATGGTTTGTAAAATTTTTGTAGCATTAGGTCCCTGAATAGCCAATAAGCAAGTTTTATCGGAGATATTGTGCATCTCTACATTATTGGTATTATGGGCTACAATCCAATTCCAATCTTTTTCTATATTAGAAGCATTCACTACCAACATATAAGTATTGTTTGGCTCCATGCAATACACAATCAAATCATCTACAATACCACCTTCATTGTTTGGTAAACAACTGTATTGAGCTTGTCCATTTATCAATTTGGATGCATCATTCGATGTAACCCGCTGAATTAAATCGAGTGCGTGTTCTCCCTTAAGCATAAACTCACCCATATGGCTCACATCAAATACCCCTGCATTTTTGCGTACTGCAGCATGTTCATCATTAATGCCAGTATAGCTAATGGGCATATTGTATCCAGCAAATTCAGCCATTTTTGCTCCTAAATCGATATGCTTTTGTGTGAAAGGGGTATTCTTCATTGAAATTATTTTTTGAGTAGCAAAAATAAGTGAAAAAAGCAGAACCCCATCCCAACCAAGAGACAGGGTTCTTAATCCAACCTTTCCAACCGAGTTTATGATTGTAAATAGAGCAAGGAAATTCTGCTTCCTTCCGATCCTAAATCATAGATATCTCCATTTTTATTATTGGGTTCTACATAAGATGCTTTCTGGTAACGATAACGCGTACTGTCAATTGGTTTGTCTAATTCTTTCTTTAAATTTTCTGCTTCTTTCTTTTTGCGTTCGTATTCTTTCCTCAATTCTTCTTTGCTCTTTTTAAATTCTTCGACCGCATCATTATTTGAACCATCATCGGTGTTGGAATTGTCTTCAACTTCTTCCTTCTCTTTTTTGATTCTTTCTAAACCCCCTGGAGTCATAATGTATTCTACGTTAGAACTATATCCTCTAGAGTCGGCTCCATTCCAATCATCTTCCCATTCATAATCGTTGTTGTTATGATTGATGTTGAACCAATTCAATCTTCTGGAAACATTTCTATCGATTTCGATTTTTTTACCTATAGGCACCTGAATGGTTACTACTACTCCTTGATTGCGAAACTTTGTACCTTTTTTTAAGTTAAATCCCCTGTCGAGATAGATCATGCTGTCCGCCTGAATTAATCCATAATTAATTTGCTCAATATTTTTTAAAGCCGATTCTTCATTTGGACCATTGCTGTATTTATGGTAAGAAATATGGTACAACGAATCACTGCTTTTTGCAAATCTTAAATTGATATTGTTCAATACCAAGCTGTCATTATCCATAGTGAGGATACCATCTAATCTTAACCATCTTTTACCAATCACCTGAATTTTGGTATCAGCCACATTGATAATCATTTTTTGATTAGTTGGTTGCACAATGGCTATATCTTTTTTATCTCTTGCACGTGCATCAAAATCTTGAGTGATAGATGCAACAAGGCATACAACACTTATCCAACCCAAAGTCCATAATCCGCCGAAAGTAAATCCCAAGTATTTGCTTCCTGCTTTTGCACCGATGATTTTTCTGATCAACCAGATAATAATTCCAACTACAGGAACAAATAAGAATAAAAATAGTGTAGACCATGCAAGGAAATTCTGCCAATATCCTTCCAATAAAAAGTCTTTTAGAGGGAAAACACTTACACTGCCAACCAACATTGCTAATAATGCTACAAGTAAAGAGAAAGCGATGATACCTGCAATGAATAAGAAGAATGCTTTGAATAAAATGGCAATGGCATTTCCAATTTTGCCACCTGCAGATTTTGCCACAAAGCCTGCTTCCGATCCAAAACTCTTGCCTTTTTTATTTACTGTTTCGCCAAATTCTGCACTGAATTTATTGGCTTTCTCAGTAAATTCTCCTCCCCATTTTTCTGCACGTTGTTTAAATCCTTCTAAATCTTCTTGGATAGTATTTTTGATGGTATTTAAATCTACTTTTTCACCACGCATTTCTAATTTTTCTGAAGCACTATTGGCTTCAGGAATAACAGCCCATAATACGGCGTAGCTGATAAATAATGATCCGCCAAATGAGCTAAAAACAAAGGATGGAAAGGAATCGAAATGAAACCATAAAGCAGAACCAATAATTGAACTCACTATGCCTAAAACTAGTGGCATCGCAAAAACTAATCTTGGGATCCAAATTGCAATGTTAAAATAGGTAGCAATTCCACTTGCTACTCCAGCTATTACTTTTTCTTCTGGATTGCGGTACAATCGTTTGGTAGAAGCTACATGATCCAATGGCTTTGATGGTAGAATAATCCACATCAATAGATACAATAAGAATCCAGCACCACCACTAAAAGTAAAGACTACAAATATTAAACGAATGATTGATGGATCAATTCTAAAATAAGCAGCTAATCCACTACAAACACCACCTAAAATTTTATCGTTGGTGTCTCTGTATAATCTTCCTTTACCTGGTGCAGTAAAGTTTTCGAAATTAGGGCGGTAGCTTTCTTGTTGATTGCCACCTAATTGAGATTTTACATTGTTTTCTTCACCTTCAAAATCTTCAGGACGGCCCATACTAGCTATAATGCTATCTACATCTTCATTAGTGATGCAAGTGCTGCCTTTTTTTAGTCTTTCGCCAAATAATTCGGCAATACGACCTTCTATATCGTTGATGATTTCGTCTCTTCCTTCTTCATTGGCAAAGAATTTACGTAAGCTCTCTACGTATTGCTTTAACACATCGTAAGCAGCTTCTTCAATAGGTATTACCCTGCCTTGAAAGTTTATATTGATTACCTTTTTCATGGTATATGTTTTAATTGTAGTTAAGGTTGGTTAGTTTGGTTTTCTTTGTCTGACGGGTGATCTTGGTCTGACGGTGCAATTGGTTGGGTAAGCACTTGAACTGCGTCGGCCAGTTCTTGCCAGGTTCTTTCGAGTTCACCATAAAAGGTTAAACCTTTTTCGGTCATTACGAAATATTTTCGTGGGGGTCCGCTATTGCTTTCTACCCAACGGTAAGTAAGTAATTCCGCGTTTTTCAATCTGGTTAACAGTGGGTAGAGTGTGCCCTCCAGAATGTGTAGGTTGGCGGCTTTCATTCTATCAACCAAGTCGGAAGGATAAACTTCACCCTGCCTAATAATTGAAAGGATACAAAACTCCAAAACGCCCTTGCGCATCTGACTCTGTGTATTTTGAATATCCATGATTATTGATTTTATTTATGTGATTGATAAGTTACGATTAGTTGAGGTTTCTTCTTGGAGCTCTAACTCTGCGCATGCGCTCGATGTTCCAAAAATCTGCTAAACCAAAAACTGGTTTATTTACAGTTACTGTTGTGTTGTTTGCTGTGTTAGTGGTTAACGTTTTCATGATTTTTATTTTTAATTGTTTTAGTTTGTTTGTTTGACATCACAAAGATGGGGATTATTTTAGTACCATGCAACACATAGTACCAAGTATTTTGAAGTAATGGGCAGACTTTAGATATGGGTTTAATATATTTAGTTGAAAATCAATTAGTTATAGATTTTATGATTTTTTACAAAAGGATAAACGGTAATAATATAGGGCTGAATGGTTTTTATTGAAAACTGCGATAAATCCAACTGAATAGAACCGAATAAGCCACACCAGCAGCCATCTATATATTAATGTACCATTATAGATCTAATCATTCTTTTACTTTAATATATAAATGATCGATCCAAAAATATTTATCGTTTTTGTACGATGAATAACCAAGACTCCTTAATTTTGCTTTATCGTATAAAAACGATTGATATGGCCAGCCCGAAATTAGAAGAGTTTATAAAAGCCGAACAAGAATTAGCTGCTTTTGCAAAAGCGCTTTCGCACCCTGCACGTATTGCTATATTAAAAGTATTGGCACAAAATAATGAATGTGTTTGTGGTGAAATTGTAGAAGTACTTCCATTGGCTCAATCTACTGTTTCGCAACATTTAAAAGAATTGAAAGATGCTGGATTAATTAAAGGAACTGTTGAAGGACCCCGCAGTTGTTATTGTATTAATTGGAAAGCATTCGAAAAATTCAATCAATCATTTAATCATTTATTTCATAAGCTCAAAGATCAACAAGCAAATGCTTGTTGTTAAACATAAAAAATAATACAATGAAAAACGAAGAAGCATTAAAAGAAATAGTAAAAGAAAAATATGCAATAATTGCAGATCAAAGTTTGGAACAAAATCAATCCTCTTGTTGTGGTGCCGGTGGTTGCTCTACAGAAGTATATAATATCATGAGCGATGATTATACCCAAATAGATGGCTATAATGCTGATGCAGACTTAGGACTTGGTTGTGGATTACCAACACAATACGCAAAAATAAAAGAAGGCAATACTGTAGTTGATCTAGGAAGTGGAGCTGGTAATGATTGTTTTGTTGCAAGAGCAGCTACCGGAGTAAATGGTAAAGTAATTGGTATTGATTTTACTCCGGCAATGATTGCAAAAGCAAGAATCAATGCAGCAAAATTAGGTTTTGATAATGTCCAGTTTAGAGAAGGGGATATTGATGATATGCCGCTGGCTTCTGAAATAGCGGATGTGATTGTGAGCAATTGTGTTTTAAACTTAGTGCCTAATAAAGATGGTGTATTCAAAGAAATTTTTAGAGTGTTGAAACAAGGAGGGCATTTTAGTATTTCTGATGTGGTATTGGTTGGGCAATTGCCTGATGCATTGCGCAAAGATGCTGAAATGTATGCCGGCTGCGTTTCTGGTGCAATACAAAAAGAAGTATATCTAGAGTTGATCAAAAGCAATGGGTTTGTAAATATTCAAATTCAAAAAGAAAAAGCCATTGTTATACCCGATGATATTTTAATTAATTATTTGAACCAAGCAGAAATAGCTGATTTTAAAAATGGTCAAACTGGTATTTTTAGTATTACGGTTTATGCTGAAAAGCCTTTAAAAGAAGCATGTTGCCAACCAGGTTCGGGATGTTGTTAAAAAATAAATGATTATGGAAAACTGTCAACCGCTAGAAAGAAAAAAGTTGTCTTTTTTGGATCGATATTTAACAGGATGGATTTTTGGAGCAATGATGATTGGGATTACAATTGGTTATTTTATTCCAGATATAGCAGATTCTGTGAATAATTTATCCAGTGGTACTACTAATATTCCTTTGGCTATTGGACTTATTTTGATGATGTACCCGCCATTAGCAAAAGTAAATTATAGCAAAATCGGAGAAGTATTTAAAGATACTAAAGTATTAAGCCTTTCCTTATTGTTAAATTGGGTGATTGGACCATTATTAATGTTTGCATTAGCTATTATTTTTTTACATGATTATCCTAGCTATATGATTGGGCTTATTTTAATAGGCTTAGCAAGATGTATTGCAATGGTAATTGTTTGGAACGAATTAGCAAATGGTAATAGAGAATATGCTGCTGGTCTCGTTGCCTTAAATAGTATTTTTCAAGTTTTCTTTTATAGTTTTTATGCTTACTTGTTTATTACAATTTTGCCTCCTTATTTTGGAATTAAAGGATTAGCTGTAAATATTACCATTGGTGAAATAGCGAAATCTGTTGGGATATATTTAGGTATACCATTTGCTGCTGGTATTATTAGCCGGTTTATTTTAATCAATTGGAAGGGCCAAGATTGGTTCGATAGAAAATACTTACCCTTTATTTCACCTATTACTTTAATAGCATTATTATTCACAATAATTCTAATGTTTAGTTTGAAAGGAAATTTAATTATTCAAATTCCTTTGGATGTTATCCGAATTGCTATTCCATTATTGATCTATTTTTCTCTTATGTTTTTATTAAGTTTTTTTATGGGAAAATGGATGGGTGCAGATTATGCAAGAAATACTTCAATTGCATTCACAGCAACTGGGAATAATTTTGAATTGGCCATAGCGGTTGCTATTGGTGTATTTGGAATAAATAGCGGCCAGGCATTTGTTGGTGTAATAGGGCCTTTAGTTGAAGTTCCTGCTTTAATTGCGTTAGTAAATGTGGCATTTAGGTTAAAGAAAAAATATTATCCAATAATCCATAAGTAAATTCTATCATGAAAAAGTATTATTTCATTTTTATTTTAAATCTATTTACAATGAATTCAAAAGCTGGTGAAATTTTTCCCTTGATAAATGAAACCATGAAAATTATTCAAAAACAATTTTCAGCAATACCCAATGAACGAAAAGCTGAGTTAAAAAAATTAAGTGAGTACATTCAAGAAAGAGTTGCAAAGCATCAAAAAGTTTCATTGACCTTTATTTGTACACACAATTCTAGAAGAAGCCATTTCGGACAAATATGGGCACAAACAGCTGCTGCATATTATGGTATAACAAATATCTATTGTTATTCTGGCGGAACAGAAACCACCGCATTTAACTCCAACGCAGTTAAAGCATTGCAAAAAGTGGGTTTTGAAATTAAACAGTTGGGTGAAGGAACAAACCCGCACTATGAAGTAAAATATAGTGCCAATTATCCGGCGCTTGATGCATATTCAAAAAAATATGGAGATGCTCCCAATCCTTCTAAAGACTATGGCGCAGTGCTTACTTGTTCGCAAGCAGATGCTTCTTGCCCGATTGTATTTGGAGCTGACGGAAGGTTTAAAGTTCCTTATGAAGATCCAAAATTATCGGATGGCACAGATCAACAAGAAAAAGTATATCAAGAAAGGTCCATGCAAATTGCTTTGGAAATGATGTATGTATTTTCTTTAATTAAGCTTTAGTTTTTAGACTGCGTATTTTCGGGGTTACCAATTAATGACTCTAATACCGAAGTAACCAATGCAACCAAGAAGCTAAAGAAAAAAGCAGTCCACCATCCATCAACTGTAAAGCCTGGAACTATTTTGGTGGTTAGTTGAATGATAAAAACATTGATAAATAATAAGAAAATTCCTAGAGAGAAAATGGTAATGGGAATGGTAAGAATTACTAAAATCGGTTTAATAAAATTATTGAGAAAACCTAAAACAATTGCAACAATTATTGCCGTAAAGCTATCTGTAACTGTTACACCAGATAATAAATAAGCTGCAACTAAAACAGCTACTGTTGTTGCAATTGTTTTTGTAAAGAACTTTCCCATTGAGCATTATTTATCCTACAATTTCGGAAAATAAAATGGGAAAAAGGATATTAATTATAAAATTGCTGTGATAAAGAATTGGAGACAACTTTATATTCTAAATCTTTTCTTACAATTTGATAACGGTTATTAATTGCTTTTACATTAGGATTAGACAAATGTTTTTCGTTATATGGTTGTATAAGACCTTTTTCTTTACAATTTGGCAATTGTTTAGATAACAGTTAGTTCATAAAAATCATCTGGGTTGAGGTATTTTTTCGCTAATACCTGTAATTCTTCTGACTGGGTTGTTTTGATGATTTCAACACTATTATAAAAATATTGATCATCTATTCCATTCAAAATATAGTTTTTCCATCTTGCAATCAATTGAAATGGACCATCTAAGTCTCCCAAAACAGATCCAATCATATAATTCTTCACCAAACTCAATTCCTCTTCTTCAACAGGTTCATTGCATAAAATATCCATTTCTTTATAGACTTCTTCAATGGTTGCTTTACAAACATCTCTTCCTGCTTCGGTACTGATCATCCAAGCTCCTTCGTGTATATGGTTTTGTATATAACTGTGGATTCCATAAGTATATCCTTTGTCCTCTCTGATATTGCTCATTAATCTTGACCCAAAAAAACCGCCATAAATATTATTCAGGATCTGTACTTTTTGATAGTCTGGATGATGCCTGTTTGGAAAAGGCCTTGCAATTCGAATTGCTCCTTGAACTCCATCTGGGTCATTTATAATATGCATTTTTTTGGCTTCTGCTGGATGCAAATGATATTGAATATTAGGTATTGCTCTTTTTTGTAATGGCAATTGTCCGAATACATCATTTATAGTACTTGCTAAATTAATAGGGATTTTTCCAGCTGTAAAAATCATGCATTTTCCTTCTTGATAAAATTGCTGATAAAATGAAACCAGCTCTTCTCTGTTTAATTGATCATAATCAAATGTTGATGTATATTTTCCATATGGATGTTGAATACCATAAATGTATTCGTCTATTAAACGATTGGCAATAAAATCACATTTTTTTAGATTTACTTCTAGCCGTTGTTGTTGATTTTTCCTATAGGTATTTAGTTCTTCTTCTGGAAAAATAGCATCAGCAATAATTTCGGCAACTACGGGTAATAATTCGTTGATATGCTTTGCTAAACAATGAAGTGTAATAGTTGCAGTTTCATTATAGCAACTCCTATTTAAATACGCTCCATAAAATTCAAAATATTCATTGATACCAAATGCAGTTTTATGCTTAGTACCATTTTTTAGCATAAAATTAGTTGTAGCAGCAACTATATTTTTTTGCTCATACCAATTACCTGCATAAAAAACCCATTCTATCATCAATACTTCCTGCGTACCGGCATCTAAGCTATATACTGGAACTCCATTGTCTAAAAGATATTGATCACATTTCTTCAAGTGTAAATCGAAACTTACTGCATCAATTATAGTAGGTGTTATATTTCTGTTCAAATTCATTTGCACTTTTTAATCTATTGCTTAGCGTGATAGAAAATGGTATTGCTATTCGATTCCCTGAAAATCTCTTTACTATATTTATGTAAATCGGCTGAAGTAACTTGTTGGTATTTTTCTAATTCTGTATTCATTAAATTAGCATCACCCAATAATTCATACATGGCTAAACTACTTGCCCTGCTCATTACACTCATATCCTCAAAAGCTATGATACTTTCTGTTTTATTTTTTACTTTAATCAATTCGGTTTCTGCTACATGTTCTTTTTGTATCTCATTGATTATTTCAGCTACACCTTCTTCTGCTTGTTCCAAAGTAATCCCTTTCACTAGTTTACCTTCTATTGAAACTAGTCCGGCATCAGCGCTTCCGAAATGATGGCAATCTAAATTGGAAAACAATTTCTTTTCCTTTACCAAAGATTGGAATAATCTGGATGATCCACCACCACCTAAAATTTCTGTTAATAAATCTGCTGCATAATATCCTTTTTCTAGCCTTGCATCCATATGCCAAGTTTTAATAAAAGCATCTAGTGGCACATTCGATTCTATACTTAATTTTCTTGCTTCTTGTTGAACAGGTTCTTTGGCTAAACAACGAATGTATTTTTCGCCCATTTCAATTGGGCCAAACCATTTTTCAGCTAGCTTTTTTACTTGTTCTGTTTTTACATTTCCTGCCACAACTAAAATAGCGTTTACAGGGCGATAATGTTTAAAGAAAAATGCTTTTACATCATCAATATGTGCATTTTCTACATGACTTAATTCTTTACCTATGGTCATCCAACGATAAGGATGAACAGTATAAGCCAGCTCTCGCATCTTATTCCAAACGTCACCATATGGTTTATTAAGGTAGTGCTCTTTAAATTCTTCACATACCACTTTTTTTTGTACTGCTAAACTTTTTTCACTGAAAGCTAAACTCAACATTCTATCACTCTCTAACCAAAATGCTGTTTCAATATTTTGTGCAGGTAATTGGCAATAATAATTGGTTAAATCATGAGTTGTATATGCATTGTTATCTCCACCAGCTCTTTGCAAAGGCTCATCATAATCTGGAATATGAAGGCTACCGCCAAACATTAAATGTTCAAATAAATGGGCAAATCCGGTTTTAGCAGGGTTTTCATCTCTAGCACCTACATCATACAATACATTTACAACGGCCATCGGGGTGGCAGTATCTTCATGTACTAATACTGTTAATCCATTATCTAGTATAAAACGGTTGTATTGAATCATAATTTATGAAAATCGTTTTGCAAAATAAGTCATTGTAATCTATTTACGAATGTCCTGAACATCAATTGTGATAATCATGGGTATTTCGCCTCTAAAAACAACCACTTTCATTTTTCCAATTGCATTTTGAAAGAGGTTTTTATATACTTGAATGTTTTTGGTAAAATTACTTTCAACAGAAAAAATTATATCTCCTTCCTGAAAACCAGCTTTATCTCCAGGGGAACCTTTAACAATATCTATCACCCTAATTTCACCAGCAATCAAATAAATTCCTAAACCAGTATAACTGTAATCAAAATCTTCATTGAAATGAGAATTGGGTTTTAAATGAATAGACTGTTCTGGATAATTTAGAATTACATTGAATCTTCTGAGTAAATCATTGCCAAGAATACCACCCAACATTGGATAATTGGTTACATTGTAGGTATCATCAAAAATATGTACAGGAACATTTTTAAATCTATATGGTCCAATCTTTACTGATTTTACTACTGTTAATTCCATTTGTTTTTTACCACCAAGGCCCTCGGCTTGTGTTATAAAAAAACGTCTATTAATTTTGAAAATACTACTGTCTTCAGTAAAATCTCTCGACAATAAAAAACAAAGCCCAGCTCCTGTATCAAAAATAAAGCGGTTTAAAATTTCTCTTCCATCATTTATACTGGCCAATTGTTGAGGGAGAGTAGAGAAATTGGGTTTCAATAATTGACCTCCTCTAGGATATTTATAAGTGCCAGGTGAGTAGATTTCTACTTTATTATTATCGTAGTCTAATCTAACAATATATCTTCTCAAAAAGCTGTAACCGATAATACCATCAATTTTAACTCCATATACACTGGTGAGCAGTTCATAATCGTTAATGTGAAAATCTAAATGATCTACGTTAAGTCCTAGAAAATGCAATGTATGATCCATAGCAAAATCTACTTTCTTTAATCCTGCAATTCCTCTAATGGTTTTCTCCGTTTTAATAAGTGGAATTTGTAAATCAGCCGCAGTTGTAGAATCCAAAGAAATACCTCCACTGCCCGTATCAAGAACAAAATTGAGCGAATCAGGCATATTGTCAAATTTTGCCCTAATTATAATGATACCTCCAGAAAGTTGAGAAAATGGCAGTTTAGTAATTAATTTACTTTCTGGTTGAACAAATTCTTCTTGTGAATTTGCAACCAAACTGGTGAAAATGGCAATAAACAAAAACAAGCTTCTAAACATATATTACAAGGTATGCTGATTTCAATAAAGACAAATCAAAATGCTATTTGGTTGCATATTAACAACATTATCAGTATTACCTTTGTTATTGATTTATATTTATACATATGCAACTAGACAATCTATACCAAAAAGCATTAAGGTTTGAATTTCTCACTATTCAAGAAGGTATGTTTTTATTTGAACAGGCTCCACTAGCCGATTTAATGCATATTGCCGATGAGTTGCGCAAAAAACAAGTGCCTCACGGAAAAGTAACCTGGCAGATCGACCGAAATGTAAATACCACCAACGTATGTATTGCTAACTGTAAATTTTGTAATTTCTATAGAATACCCGGTCATGCAGAAGCTTATATCACCGAAATGCCTGCCTACCGAACTAAGATTGAAGAGACTTTTAAATATGGAGGGGATCAATTGTTGCTTCAGGGAGGTCATCATCCAGCTTTGGGAATTGATTTTTATGCTAAAACCTTTCGGGAGATAAAGCAGGAATATCCAACTTTAAAATTGCATGCATTGGGACCCCCAGAAATAGCCCATATTGCTAAGTTGGAAAAAATGAGTCATCATGATGTATTGAAAACGTTACAAGAAGCAGGCTTAGATTCATTGCCAGGAGCGGGCGCTGAAATATTAATAGATAGGGTCAGACGCTTAATTTCAAAGGGAAAATGCGGAGCTGATGAGTGGTTAGCAGTAATGCATGAAGCACATAAATTGAATATTACTACCAGTGCTACTATGATGTTTGGCCATGTTGAAACCCTTGAAGAAAGATTTATTCACTTGGTTCGTATACGAGAGGTACAAAGCATGAAACCTGCTGATGCTAAGGGATTCCTGGCTTTCATTCCTTGGACTTTTCAGGATGTAGATACCCTATTAACTAAAATAAGGGGAGTTCATAACCTTACTACTCCTGATGAATATATTAGAATGATTGCAATTAGCCGCATCATGTTGCCCAATGTTAAGAATATTCAGGCGAGTTGGTTAACTGTTGGAAAGGAAACTGCTCAAATTTGTTTAAATGCAGGGGCAAACGATTTTGGTAGTATTATGATTGAAGAAAATGTTGTAAGTGCCGCGGGAGCTCCACATAGATTTACTTATAAAACTATACAAGATGCCATAAGAGAAGCTGGTTTTGATCCACAATTAAGAAACCAGCAATACGAATGGAGGGAGATTCCTTCAACTATCAGCGAACAAGTAATCAATTATTAAATCTTGTAATAAGCTAATAAAAATTGTATTTTTAGCGTTCTAGAGCTTTTAAATCCAAATTTCTTAAAAAACGTAGACAACAATTATTTTTTGTCTCATACTGTTATGTAGTATTTATATGAATGTTTTTAAGAAAATTATTTGTAATGATTACTCTGTGGAACGAGCCCAAAATCAAAAGATAAGGGTTAAATCCAATGGGGTGCACATGATTGGTATTATGTTAATTGCCAATGTATTAAGTTTATGTGGCATTGTAATTACCTACTATTTGATCTTTAAAGGCCGAGACGAAATATATTTCATCTTAAATGAATTGAACTATTGGGAAGTAGCTGGAAGAATTGGTATTATTATGATTCTTGCCTTACTTTATTTAATTTCTTTTGCAGCTTTTGGAGGCAGACAATACTTTTTAAGCACTATTAACGAGTTTGTTTCTATGAAAGAAACTGAACAAGAAGAAATAGTTAAAAGTGGAAGACGACTTTTTTACGGATCTCTATTCTTGTTTTTAATAATTGCCGGAACACTGTTTTATCTAGTAAAAGTGGCCGGAATCTAATTATTTCATTTTTTTTTATAATTTTTGTAACATAGTTCCTCCTGAACCGTATAATATGTATACCATTCAATGAATCATTTCTAACTGCAATAAATGACCGAAAGAGAGTATAATCAATGCGTAAACAATCATTCCGATCATTTATTTCGGTTTATTGTTAAAAATCTTCGACTCGAAGAAGACGCACGTGATATTGTACAATCAGCTTTTGAAAAATTATGGAGAAATAGAGAATCAGTTGAAACAGAAAAAGCCAAATCTTTTTTATTTACAGTGGGTTATAATCAAATGATTGATCATATAAGAAAGCACAAAAGGGTAGAATTAAAGGAAGATTTTTTGGATGATAATAGAATACAATACCAACAAGATGATAGTTTGAAGAAAACGTTGATGCAAGCATTAAACCGATTAAATGAAACACAAAAAAGTTTAGTGATGTTGAAAGATTACGAGGGGTATAGTTACGAAGAGATTGGAGAAATTATGAGTTTGAATGAAAGTCAGGTGAAAGTTTACTTGCACAGGGCTAGGTTAACCTTGAAAAATTATTTAGTTAACCGCGAAAATGTTTGATGAGCATATGCAAATAAACCGTCATAATTACGAAACATATTTTCTGCTTTGGGTAGATGGGGAACTTTCTGGCCAAGAGGAAGAAATGGTGGAGCGGTTTATTGTTCAACATCCAGACCTAGCAGAAGAATTGGTTGCATTGCAAGAAACCAAATTGCCTTTGGATGAACCCATCTTATTTGCCAATAAGGAAAGTTTATTAAAAGTAGAGCATCCTGCATTATCGATCAGCAGTTATGAAACTTATTTTTTATTGTATATAGACAATGAATTAAGTACAAATGAAAAGGCAGATGTGGAATTATTTGTTTTACAACACCCTCAATTGCAAGCTGAGTTTATGTTGTTGAAGCAAACCAAGTTAACACCTGAGCAAGTTATTTTTATAAATAAAGAATTGCTATACAGAAAAGAAGAAAAAGAAAGGCCAGTTATTTATTTACAATGGCGTAGGATAGCAGTGGCAGCAGCATTGATTGGATTAATATTTTCTTTATGGATGATTGAGTCTGATAAATGGAGTAATAAAAATATTCAAACAAATGCCGCTAATAATAATGCAAAAACAATTGAGCCTAACCAAATAATAGATATTGGATCAAGCAGAAAGGGTGACACAAAATTAACTGAGGTATTAAAAGTTGCAAAGTCGAATCCAATTAATTTGATAAGCATAGAAAAAAAGCAAGATCAATTAATAGCTTTTAATTCAACTATTGTTAATGCTGTTTTGCCTATAGTGCCCGAAACTGATCAAAGGGTAGAAGAAAGTATTGCAAGTTTAAATAATAGCCTTGAAACCTCTTTGGATAATGTGCAAATTGTTAATGACCTATCTAAGCATGACATTTTAGCTCAAGCTACAGTTACAGAAGAGGAGCAACCAACAGGATTAATTAAACAAACTGTTTACAGAGAATTGGATACCGATGAATCGAGTAAAAGCTTGTATGTTGGAGCATTGGAAATTAATAAGGATAAATTACGCGGATTCATTAGAAAAGCAGGAACCATATTTCGTTCTAAATCTAAACAAGACGAAGATAAAATAGTCACTAATAAATAATACCATGAAAAGAATCGTATGCATGTTTGCAGTGTTACTAACTGCTTCAACAAGTTTTGCCCAAACCGATAGCACGGCTAAATCTACAGACACTGTAAGAGTAGGTAATTTTGTAATTATTAAAAAGAATAATGGCAATGAAAAAACCTATAAATCAGCTAATAATGATGTGAATATTACCTATAAAGTGGAGCGACGTCCAGCAAAGAAAAAGAATCTTAGTACCAATTGGTGGATATTCGATTTAGGTTTTGCCAATATTCGTGACAATACCAATTTTGCCTCAGCTCAAGCTGGTCCATATTTTAAAACCCTACGCGCTGCTGATGGACCTGTAAACCAAAATAGCTACCGATTGAATACAGGGAAAACAAGTAATGTAAATATTTGGTTTTTTATGCAAAAACTCAATATCAGTAAACATGTGTTAAACTTAAAATATGGCTTGGGATATGAGATGTACAATATCCGTTATGATACACGAATCAGTTATAGAAAAGATCCTCAACCTTTTGTGCACAACGACTCAATCAGCTTTAGTAAAAACAAATTATTTGCGGGTTACTTAACCGTTCCAATGATGATTAATTTCAACCCAACTCCAGATAATAAAAAAGGATTTAGTTTAAGTGCTGGAATGAGTGCCGGGTATTTGTTGGAAAGCAGAAATAAACAAGTAAGTGGTGAGAGAGGCAAACAAAAAGTGAAGGGTAATTTTGAAATGGAACCATGGAGATTAGCAGCTATTGCAGAATTAGGTATTGGTCCGGTAAGATTGTATGGTTCTTATAGTTTGAATAGATTACAAAAAGATATTACCCGTGTAGAGCAATATCCATACGCTGTGGGAATTCGCTTTAGCTATTGGTAAAATGGTCTCTTTTTCTCATGTAAATACACGCTCCTTTTCTAGGGAGCGTTTTTTTTGCCAGAAAATTAACAGATGGCAACAATGAAATTTTGTACTTTTCGTTTAATAAAAAAGGCTTAGTCATGAAATTGACGTTTAATTGGTTTTTATTTATTGGAGTTGTATTACTAAATACTTCCTTTATAAAACATAAAACCATTAATCCATTCACTGCCGATAAAAACACCTATTCTGTTTATATCATTAAAAGTGAATACGAGTTGAAAGTATATGATTCTACAGGAGAGTGGATTGCTTCTTACCCAGTTGTATTTGGCAATAAAGATTTAGGAGATAAAATGATGCAAGGCGATCGAAAAACACCTGAAGGTATTTTTCGTATTTCGGCAAAGCGGAAGCACCAAAAGTGGAATCGCTTTATTTCGATTGATTATCCCAATCAGGAGAGCATCAATAAATTCAATCAGCGAAAAGCAGATGGCATAATTCCATCTAATGCTAAAATTGGCGGTGAGATAGGCATACATGGAACCTGGCCTCATGAAGATTATGCTATTGATCAATACAGAAGTTGGACGGAAGGTTGTGTAAGCACAAAGAATCAATACATACAAGAGTTATTTAATTTATTACCAGTTGGTACCAGAGTAGAAATTCGCCCTTAATTCCTAGCTCCATTCAGCCAATCCATAATTCCAAGTTGAATTTTACCGGCTACTTGCTTGTGAAAAAGTGGTTGAACAATTCTTTTTTCATCAGCTTCATTACTCAAGAAAGCAATCTCCACTAGACAATTGGGGAAATCAGTAGGAGCATTTAACGCAAAGTTGAAATGACCAATATTGCCAAATTCATCTAATTTTAATTCGAGCATTCTTTTTAAAATAGTTAAAGTAAGCGGTCTGAAACCAATATGTTTGTAATAAGTACTTACGCCCTTTATCGTTTCTTTTACACTCGAGTTTAAGTGCAAAGAAATTTCTAAATCAGGATTTTTTTCTTGCAACCAAAGTATGCGGTCTTTATTATCAAAGCTGGAATCGGTTTGGCGAGTCATAATAATTTTTTTTACCCCCAATTTTTTTAACGATTTTTCTAAGGCTTTTGCAAAGAATAGCGTTTGTTCTTTTTCCGATGCTTTTAATTTTATTCCAGTTGCGCCGCTATTATTACCACCATGCCCTGCATCAATTGCAATGGTCATTTTGCGTATATCTAAATTAATTGGTTGACGCTTGATTCTAACACTTAGTATTTTTCCATTATAGCTGATAGAATAGCCCCAATGCTGCGTATGCCTAAGTTCAATAGTTACCCTAAATACATCATCTTCTACCTGATTGTAATAAACATTTTTTACTTCTTTTAATGAGCTGAGTTGGGTAATCCAATTGGTGTTACTTTGAACTCCATAAATGTCTACTATAATTTTACTAGGATTAATTTCCATCCAAGATTTATAGGGTAATTTTTCGTCGAGATTAATATTCACGTAATCAAATAAAGAATCGCCTTTTGCAATAAATGAACCTGTTAAATAAAATGGTTTTTTTATGGGAGATGCAGAGTCTGGTTTTACAAAGGATTTTTCTAAAAGCGCTGTATGCCATTTCGACAACTGAATGGTATACATATTTTTTGTGGAGTCAATTATTTTTAATAATACATTGGTGTCTATATAGCTCATTTTAGCACCTCCTAATCGGTCTTCTCCCAACCCATAAGACAATGCTGGCAATTTTCCTGTTGTTCTTCCAAAATACACGGTTTTGGTTTGTGCTATACAAGAACTTGTTATAAGTAATAAAGCTGCAACGATTATTTGTTTCATTACTTGAAGGTATTTATTTGTAGGCTTGCAACAAAAAACCCCGCACGAAATTTTGTACGGGGCTTGGGGAATTAATAGTGATTTATTACAATTTGTAGCCATTGTCTGCTATTAATTGGTCGGCAATTTTTCTTCTTGCATCCCTGGTATTAAAAGGTTCTACTTTTGTAAAACGCTTCAAGCCAATGTGCATCATGCGCAATTCATCGCCATCTGCAAAACTATTCAATGCATCTTTACCAGCTTTATTAATTCTGTCAGCTGCATCATATAAATAGGTTTTCATAATAGCTGTTTGAATTTCAACAGCAGCCTCACCCTTGGTATTGGTTAATTTCATCACACGCAACAAAGCACTTTCTATATGAAATACTTCTATTGCCATATCTGCAATATTCATTAAAATTTCTTGTTCCTTGTCTAATTGCATCATCAGTTTTTGAACAGCAGCACCAGCAACCATTAGAATAGCTTTTTTAAAGCTAGCAATTGCTTTTAATTCTTTTGCAAAAACACCTTCTTCTTCTCCTCCAAAATCTGGTATGCTCATCAATTCTTTTTGAACTGCCATAGCTGGCCCCATTAAATCGATTTTGCCTTTCATTGCACGCTTTAAAATCATATCAACAGTTAATAAACGATTGATTTCATTGGTGCCTTCATAAATACGATTGATCCTGCTGTCTCTGTATGCTTTAGATATTGCATATTCATCACTGAAGCCATTTCCACCATGAATTTGTACACCTTCGTCTACCACAAAATCGAGTACTTCACTTCCAAATACTTTTAAGATGGCACATTCTATTGCGAATTCTTCTGCGGCTCCTAATAAAGATTCAGCAAAAGATTTTCCGCTTGCTGCTAGTTCATGTTCTTTATCATCAATCCATTTTGCAGAGCGATACAAGGCAGATTCGCTTACCCACATTCTAATAGCCATTTCAGCCATTTTGTGTTTGATGGCACCAAATTTAGAAATAGATATTTTGAACTGTTCGCGAGTGATAGCATATTGAATAGAAATATCAGTTGCTTTTTTAGCTCCACCCAATGTTGCAGCACATAATTTTAACCTGCCAATATTAAGAATATTGAAAGCAATGATATGACCCTTGCCAATTTCGCCCAATAAATTTTCTACAGGTACTTTACAGTCTTGGAAATACAACTGTACAGTTGATGATCCTTTGATTCCCATTTTGTGTTCTTCCGGTCCTTGAGTAAATCCTTCGGCACTTCTATCTACTATAAATCCTGTGAATTTATCTCCATCTATTTTTGCAAACACGGTATATACATCAGCAAAACCTCCGTTGGTGATCCAACATTTTTGACCATTAAGTATATAATGCTTTCCATCTTCACTTAATGTTGCAACTGTTTTTGCGCCAAGTGCATCACTTCCACTATTTGGCTCAGTTAAGCCATAAGCACCCTTCCACTCGCCGCTAGCAAGTTTTGGAATATATTTTAGTTTCTGCGCTTCTGTTCCAAAATATAAAATAGGCAAAGAACCAATTCCAGTATGTGCTGCAATAGCTACAGAGAAAGAGTATCCACCACCTAATCCTTGGTTAACAATAGTAGAAGTAATAAAATCTTTTCCCAATCCGCCATATGCTTCAGGGAAAGATGTAGAAAGCAAACCTTGTTCACCAGCTTTCTCCATCAAAGATGGCATAAGACCTGGCTCCATTTTTTCGATGCGATCTATATTGGGTAGAATTTCTGTTTGCAGAAACTGCTCACACATATCCAATACCATAGTTTGTTCTTCATTGAAATCTTCTGGGATGAAGGTTTCATATGGACTACTTTCTTTGATAATCCACTCGCCGCCTTGTAAGGCTGTTGATTTTTTGGTGGCTTCCATGTTTAAATTATTAGGTTATTGAGTTATTGGTTATAGGGTTATAAGGTTATACTTCGAGGATTCCTAGAGTGAGGTTATCATATACACGCTGAAACACAGATTTCACAATTTCAATTTCATGCTTGTCAACACCAACCAATGCTTCTGCCATTGTTTGGTTGGCCAAATCGATGGTAATATGTTGCAATTCTAGGGCCGCATCAGTTAGTTCTACCAAATTGATTCTTCTATCTGTTGGAGAAGCAATTCTTTTAACCAGTTTTTGTTTTTCTAGATTATCTAAAAGCCGTGTAATACTTGGTTTGTCTCTAAAAGTTCGGTTGCACAATTCTTGCTGACTCAGCTTGTCTTCCTTCCATAAATGGTACAAAACACTCCATTGTTCAATGGTAATTTCAAGACCAGCATTCCTGAAATTCTTCTGCAAACGCCTAGCAACAGCGGTTGATGCCATTCCGTTTATGACGCTGTATAATTCTCCTCTTCTAAAATGGTTGTTTGACATATAGTTAGTTATGCAACTAATTTCAAAATAAGTTCGTTTCTTTGACATTACCAAGAATTTATTGGTAAAATTTAGCAAACTAACATGAATAGTCATTTTATTGAACTTGAAGGGTCGCAATTCCATTACAATCGATATGGTTCTGGCCGGAAATGGGTTTTCTGTTTTCATGGATATGGAGAATCGGGGCAGAGTTTTGCACTTTTTGAACCATTTTTAGGTATAGATTATACATTGATTGCCCTAGATGTTCCTTTTCATGGTAAAACTGTGTGGAATGGGCCATTGCTTTTTGAACCTGGATTATTAATTAAGTTGATTGATACAATTACGGGTAATAATCAGGCGCTAGTGCAATTTTTTGCATACAGTATGGGTGGAAGGATTGCTTTGAGATTATTTGAAATCATTCCTCATCGTATTGAATTGATGGTATTAGTTGCACCAGACGGATTGCATCTGAATAAATGGCAATGGTTTACCACCAAAACGCAGTTGGGCAATGGTATTTTTAAGTGTACTATGCAAAATCCTAGATGGTTATTTCAGTTAATTAAACTAGCCAATGGGTTGAAATTGCTCAATCCGAGTATTAGTAAATTTGTGCATTATTATTTAGATGATCCAAAAGAGAGAGCTGATTTATATAAAATTTGGACAACAACAAGGCTTTTTCGTCCATCACTTTCAAATCTCAAGTGCTTATTGGTAAAGCATCCGATATCCATTAAATTGATCTTTGGAAAACACGATCGAATCATTTTAACTAAAAGGGGCACTCAATTTAGTAAAGGAAAGAAAGATTTGGTACAAGTAATTGAGTTAGAAGCTGGGCATCAATTGTTACAAAAAAAGTATGCATCAACAATTGCTCGTTATTTCAACCAATAATGATTTTCTTTGTTGCTCATGATCAACTACTTTATCTACATAGTTGCTTTTTTAGGATTGACCTATTGTATATTGATAGGTATATATTGTTATTGGTTTTTACAGTTGAAAAAATTCGAACCAGTACATATACAACCAGCTAGTACCTTTTTTAGTATCATCATTCCTGCAAGAAATGAAGCATTGGTAATTTCAGCATGTTTAAAAAGAATTCAAGATCAAAATTATCCGGCCCATTTATTTGAAGTGATTGTAGTAAATGACCATTCTACTGATACCACTGTTGAGGTAGTTCAACAAATGCAATCACATTTTACCTCACTTCGATTAATTAATTTATCCGATCACGTTTCTGGTACTATTAATGCGTATAAAAAAAGGGCTATTGAAATTGCAGTAACAGCAAGTAAGGGGGAGTGGATTGTAACTACTGATGCAGATTGCGAAGTATTGCCTAATTGGTTACTAAATTTTGATCAATTTATTCAGGAAAAAGATACTGTTTTTGTTGCTGCACCTGTGATGTTTTCTTATACTCCATCTTGGTTGAGTATGTTTCAATTACTTGATTTCATGAGTTTACAGGGTATAACAGCTGCTGTTGTTGCTGCAGGGTATCATAGTATGTGTAACGGCGCAAATTTAGCTTATAGTAAAAAAGCATTTTTTGAAGTAGGTCAGTTCAAAGGAATAGATCATTTGGCAAGTGGCGATGACATGTTGTTGATGTATAAAATTAAAAAGCAATTTCCTGGCCGACTTGAGTTTTTTTATAATGCTGATATGATTGTTACTACAGCACCAATGCCAGATTGGAAAAGTTTTTTTAATCAACGAATTAGATGGGCAAGTAAAGCTGACAGTTATTCTGAGCGAAGTATATTTTGGGTATTGTTATTGGTTTATCTTTTTAACGCGGGATTGTTAGTAGGCGCAATTGCTGGAATTTTTGTTGAAGGTATTTATCCTAGTATTGTATATGTTTTGTTGCTCAAGACAATTGTTGAAATAATTTTTCTTTATCCTGTAGCCAGGTTTTTCAAACTACAATCAGCATTATGGGTATTTCCATTGATGCAGCCTTTTCATATAGTATATACAGTTATTGCTGGCTGGCTGGGCAAATTTGGTACTTACCAATGGAAGGGTAGAGTAGTTAAATAGTCGATTTGGGAATTGTTGATTAAAGATGTGCAATTGCTGAAGAATCAATTAGTAATTGTCGTCTAAGTGCAATTAACGAGCCTCCACAAAGCCAAAAAATACTTCCAATTTTATCGGTCTCTATCATATCACTACCACAATTAATTACACCAGTCATAACCAAAATAATTCCAATTATTAAAGAAATAGTGCGGTATTGCTCACTTTGAAATTGATGGTAAAGATATTGAGCCTTCAGAATCATATAAATAAATAGAGCCAAAAACAAAATTAAACCAATGATGCCTTGTTCAATGGCTATCAATAAAAAATAATTGTGAACTGTGGAATGCTCTGGGTTATTGCTCACCCATGTTTTAAATGCACTAACCGTAAACGGTTTATATTGTTGATAAAAGCTATTTGGCCCGAAGCCAATGATGGGCTTTTCAGTAACCATTCTTGCGCCAGCAACCCATCTATGAAAACGTTCTGCATTGGAAATATCTTTTCTGTTGATAGTAGCAGTTAAATGTTCTCCAAAATTTTCATGAAAAATAGTTTGGTCGTGATTGGGTGCAAATGCGATATAATTTTTTTGATAGGAGAGCCCACTGATAATAATAACAATTAAAATGATTGAACCAACGATTGTTTTTCCCATCCAATTTTTCTTGAAAATAAAGATGCTTAAAAAGCCAATGATTATGGCCAACCAAGCGCCCCTTGAATATGACAATAATAATCCGATCAGAGCAATGATTAATAGCGTTTTACTGACTTTTTTATTAAAAGTATTAATTGTTGTGAATTTCCAAATTACCCAACCAACAGGAATTAAACAAACCAGCAGTGATGAATAGTTTACATGATTTCTAAAAAAAGGGAACATTGTTTTTTTTATCATTGCAAATTCAACACCATAAAATCCAAATCGAATTATCACTTGAATAATAAGTATACTCATTGGAATGCACAAGAATAGGGCTAGTTTTTTCCAGTCACTAAAATAGTTTAGTAAGAGCGGGGTAACCATTACAAATGGAATGATGTACCAAATTTTTGCTAAAAAATATTTAAAGGATAAAAGGGGTGCAGTAGAAAAAAAACTGCTTATTAAAATCCATAAAAGATGCAAAACTACTAGCATTAGGAGGGGCGAATGGATTATATCATTGAATATGCTGGGCTGGTGAAATATTTTTGCAATCACAATTGCAGTAATAACTATTAAGATTATTTCTATTGGAAAATCAAGACTAAGGGTAGCGGTTACCTTTAGTTCTGTTGATAAAGGAATGTGCACTAATAATATCCAAAACAGATTTTTAGTTTCTACAATAATAAAATTAAAAACAATTGGAAACAATACCCAAGCAAATGGAATGCTTAAATACCAAGGTTCTCTCAACCAAATAGCCATTCCTCCTGCTATAAAAAAAAACAGGTAACTGAAAAAATCCAATAATCGATATTGGCGCAAATAGAGCATTTTAAAATTGCTTAATTTGATGCTTACTTAATATTACTATAGCGCTAAAAGCAAAGCCCAATAAAGTGGCTATCGTAATTATTAAAGGCTTGTTTGGCCAGCTTATTTCATTTGAAGGAACACCTTTTTCCATCACTTGAATAAAATCTGGCATCGTTTTTAAAGCTATTCTAAATTCTTGACTGGCTTGTTGTGTTTGTTGCAACTGATGAATTATATTATTCAATTCAGCTGCTTTGATTTGAATGCTGGCCTGATTATTGGAAACACTCTTCTTGTTGATTTCAGCATAAGCTTCTTTTAATTGATTACTAGTGCTGTCTAACCTAATTATGATTAACTGATAATTTTCTTGAATTATCAACCGAATTGCTTTTTCGGAAAAGGCAACTATATCATTCACAATTTTTGCAGCTAATATTTTATTGCTTAATTGACAGCTAATGATTAGTTGATCTTTTTCTGTTTTTACAAAATGAAGATCTTTTCTTAAATCTTCTAATACTGATGTTACAGTTGAATCGGTTGATTGGTAATACCCCCCCACTAAATTATTTTTAAGGATCACTTGTTCTAAAGTGCTATTCAATTCAGCAAATGCATAAATACGATCTAAGTCATCACCAGTTCCAAAATTGGTATTGAGGTCTTTAATTTGTTGATTGAATAGTCGCGCTTTATCTGATAACTGCGGATTACCTGCTAAAACGGTAGTACTAGATTTGTATTGAGGCGTCATTAGAAAAACAATAATTGCAGCTACTAATGACGATATCATAGTAAAACTTAAGCAAAATCGCCAATTTTTTTTAAGTAGTTGAATGATATTGATCAGGTTAAATGATGATTGCATAAGTAGATTTTTAATTAGGTGCAACAACTACATTTCTGTCTAAACTTTCTTCCAAAGAAATAAATGTTTCTGTTCTTTCTATACCTTTTATTTTTTGTAATTCATCGTGTAAAACAAAACGTAATTCTTGAATATCTTTGCAAACAATTTCTGCAAACATGCTATAATTTCCGGTTGTATAATTTAAACGAACAATTTGTTGTACTTTTTTTAATTCTTTAGCAACAGAATCGTACAAAGAACTTTTCTCTAGATAAATACCAATAAAAGCAATTACATCGTAACCTAAAGATTTGAGATCTACCGATAATCTTTTACCTTTAACAACTTTTAATTCTTCAAGCTTTTTGATTCGAACATGGATGGTACCTCCTGATACAAACAATTTCTTTCCTAAATCGGCATAAGAAATTTCTGCATCTTCCATCATTTCCTGGATTATTTGAAAATCCAATTTGTCGAGATTTAATTTGCTTGGCATATTTAGCTGTTTAATTAGATAAAATTTAATAATTATTCAAATATATTGAATAATATCTATATTATTAAAATAAATATTGAAAATTGATTAATTATCACGCACTTTTCTATATTTTTGATTTATCAATTTAAGCATTGATACTAAAACAATCGTTCTTTATACTGTGGGGTGATGAAATTTTTGGCAGACATGCCCCCTTGTCTCGGGGGTGGGGATAACAGGACAAACGCAGCATAGAGCCGCAAAGGTAGCAATACCTGCGCGACCGGGGTCGACCACCGAACTTTGTACTGCAGCTAACTGCCTCGTGGAGGTTCGATCCCTCCCCCTACAGCTGTTTTCTCTCATGTGATTGTTTTAACCAGCCTACGGATTCTTCCGAAGGCTTTTTTTTGCTCCTTAATGGCAGCGACCCTCTTGTCTCGAGGGTGAGGATAACAGGATAAACGCAGCATAGAGCCATATTAGTAGCAATACTGATGCGACCGGCTTGTCCCGATTTTTCGGGCGGTCGACCACCGAA